>JAXHTB010000019.1:0-21937 GCA_034190185.1 Spirochaetota bacterium
AAAAAATTGATTTTTTTTATCTTAGAATATATAATTTTATCAAATATAATTTAATCAATAATTAGTAGTGGCAAAAGTAAATTATTAAATTTAATTTTTGATGCTGTATAAATACTAGTATGATTTCTGATTATTAGATATAAACTAACGAACTGAATACAATATAATTAAATTTTTTTATCTATATTTTTCTATACAATTATACAATTAAAGTTCTATAGTATAGCATTATAAATCAATGAGTATTGTGAATCTACCTGAAGATATTTTATTTAAGGAGGGTTCAATATTTTAAAACAATCATTTTAAGATAACAATTAAATAAACAATTTATTGTTAAGGAGGATATTATGTTTAAAAAAATATTACTTTTTACATTGATAACAATAATAACAATTGGTGTTGGGTATAATCTTAATGCTGAACAAAAAACCTACAAGGTTGGGATGCTCATGCTTTACCCTGGCAAGTTATTTAATACGATTTTTGATGGATATGAACGTGCATTAAGATTAGAATCATTAAAAAAACGTATTCGTGTTAAAACATTCTTGTACAACTGCAAGGGGAATAAAAATGCTGTACCAAAGGCAATAAAAAAATTTGAGTCAGAGAATTTTGATGTAATTATTACTATTACTACTCCTGCTGTTCTTGCAATAAAAAAAGCTGGGACAAAGCTCCCTGTAGTATTTATTGGAGTGACCTTTCCTGTAGAGAATGGAATTGTTAAAAGCTTAAAGAATCATGGTAGTAATTTTACTGGAATAAATATGCATATTGATGAAGAAAAATATCTTAAAACTATTAAATTGGTTTATCCAGACATTAAGAGTATTGGGACAATTTACAACAAAGATGATTTTTCTCCTGTTACGCAGATTAAATACTGGAGTAAAGCTTGTAAGAAACATAATATTAAATTTAATTATTATCCCTTAAATTCAAAAACTGCTAATGAACTTGAAAAGCAGATGGACGAACAGATAATAGGGAAATATGATATGTTTGTTATGTTAGCTGATTCAAAACTTTCTAGAATAGTAAAGGGGATAGGTAATTCAGCAAGAAAAAATAAAATGCCGACCTTTGCAAGTGTAACTGGAGCCGCAATAGAAAATGAGGTACTATTCTCATTAAGTCCAAATTTAATAAAAATGGCAAAACAATGTGTGCCTATAACAATTGATATTATTACTAAGAATAAAAAAATATCTGATATACCATTAATCCTTCCAAAAGATATAGAAATTGTAATAAATATGAAAATATCAAACATAATAGGCGCAAAGATTCCTATTGGAATAATTAAAAAGGCGTCAAAGGTTATTAAATAAGTATCAATAAAAAAATTAACTAATCGATTGGATGAAAAACTCTTTTACAGAATAAAGAGGCAGATCCTTAGGTGTATAAATACATCGATGATTTATTATTTTAGGCTAGATAATGTATATTCATAAATGCCAACTATTTCTAATAAATACTGCCTATATTATCATTGATATACCTGCAAGATAAGAGCCTTGAGAAATATAGATAACAATTATGGAATATCTTTCATTAAAAAAAAAATTAAATTATTGGAATGATCCATGAATAAAAATAAATTTAAATTAAAAATTATTGTAAATAGCATTTCCTCGCTGCTTTCTGTTTTAATGAATAAAATGAGGATCAGTCAAAAAATTATTAATATTTTTGTAGTTGTAGGAATTATAGTTATTAGTTCGAGCATAGCTTTAGTTATTTTATTCAATAAGTTAAACTATGCTAGTGAAATTAAATTTATAGGTGATGATATAAATAAACTAATAACTTCAGCTATAATGGAACAGAATAACTATCTGCGTACTGGTTCATCTGAAATAAATGCTAAAATTGAGACACATATAAAAAATATAAAAATAATTATAAAAAAAATCGAACATGATTTTCCTGATCAATTTAATGAACTTAATGAAGCTTGTAATGAATACATAGCTTACAATTCAGATATTATCAAAAACATAAATAATAGAAATAACAGTATTACAGAATTCCAAGATGTGGAAGAAGAAATTTTAAAATCAATATCTTCTCAAAATATGATAAAAGATGCTGAGAATATTTTAACAAATGTCAAATTATTGGTATTTAGATATTTTTTTCAAGATATGCTAAGTAACCAAGTAAGATCAGAAATAGAGGAAAAAATAAACAGTTACATCTTTTCATTATCAGATACTTTTCAAAATAACATTATTGTAGGGAATTTATTGGTAAAATATATTGAATCTTACAGTAATATAATGTTATCTTATCAGAATCTTTCACAAATAGAAGAAAAAATTGGAACTATTAATCAAATATTTATGAATATAGGTGATGACTTTGTAAAAGTTGGAGAAGAGTATATTATTAATGTAACTGATAATTTTTTCCTTGTAATAATATTAACCGGAATTACTACAGTGTTTTTCTCTCTGCTTCTAGGTATAATTCTATCGAAAAATATTACTAATCCATTAAAAAAGTTTTCTAATATTTTCTCTGTTGGTTCTAATGGAGATTTAACAGTAAAAGCTGAGATCACTTCAAAAGATGAAATTGGTGATCTAAGTAAAGAATTTAATAGCTTCATTATAAAAATATCAAAAATGGTTGAAGGCATACGATCTTCTGCAGTGACCGTTGCAAATTCATCAAAAGATATCTCCATGGGAACCATGGATCTGTCACAGAGGACACAAGAACAAGCTTCAGCAGTTGAAGAGTCCTCATCGTCAATTGAAGAAATATCATCATCTTTAATGCAAAGTGCAGAAAATGCTGAACGGATAAGCAATTTTATTAAAGATACGCGTTCACTAATAACAGAAAGTAGTGTCACAGCTGACAAAACTCGTGAATCAATTTTCAAGCTTTCATTATCATCAAAAAAAATGAGCGATATAATATCAAAGGTTAATGAGATATCTTTTCAAACAAATCTACTTTCTTTGAATGCTTCTATAGAAGCTGCAAGGGTTGGAGAGTATGGAAGAGGATTTGCTGTTGTTGCTGGAGAAGTTCGCTCACTTGCAGTAAAAAGTGCTGATGCATCAAAAGAAATTGAGATACTTATTAACGAAAATATTTCAATGATAGAAGAAGGCACTAAATTGACAGAGTCATTAAAACCTATTATGAAAAAATCTGAGGAATCACTTGAAAAAGTAGTGAATCTTATAAGCGAAATGAGTTCAACAACTAAAGAACAAGCCTCAAGCATTGAACAAATAAATCAAGCTGTTCAGCAAATAAATGATATATTACAGCAGAATGCAGGTTTAGTAGAGGAATCTGCCAGTTCTGCAGAAAATATGAAATTAGAAGCAGATACGCTACAGAAACTTGTTTCTGTTTTTAAGACCGATACTGGACATGTCTCTGAATAATGTAATCAATTGATACAATTTAATTAATGAAGAAATCTAAATTGAATCATTCCCTTATATTATATTCAAGGCGAAACAAGGATTTTTACTTTATTTCAGCCTGTTTAATTAATCTGTATAATGAAAATGTATTACGATTAATATTTTAGTATCAAGTTAGATTCAATCTTTACTCTATCCTAATATCTCCTGTTATATAAGTTGAATATTGAATAATATATGATATGATATGATACTATGCTAGCTACAAGAAATATTTTCAAAATCTCACATCAGTATTAGACCATTTTTACACCTTCTTTAAAGGCATTTAGATTAATCTCCTTTACCTTGCTATTACCTTGGAATCTGTTGCTAATCTCCTCTTCAACTAATTCAATAGGAATAGGTTTTACTTTATTAATATATGCTCCTAATATTACCATATTCCTGGCCAAGGCATTTCCTAGTTTTGCAGCAGTTTCTACTCCGGGAATCTCTATAACTCCTATATCATCTCTTTTTATATTCTCACTCTTGCCGCTTGACTCAATAAGCATCTTTCCTCCAGGAAGTACTCTGTCTTCAAAAGCATTTAAACGAGAGGATTCTGTCATTAATACAGTTTGAGCTCTATATAGCAAAGGTGAAGCTATTTCATCATCAGCGAGTATGACTGTGCAGTCAGCCGGCGCTCCTCTTCTTGCTGTTGTCATACTGGGATTCCATAGAACATTATTATATTGCGATACTGCGGCAGAAGCCAGTATCTGCCCAATAATCATTGAACCTGTTCCCCCAATACCGGCTATTATTACATTATGTTTTCTGGTTATTCCTTCTTCCATAGGACCTCCTATTCTATTATATCAACATTTTTATATTCACCAAGGGGAAATTCAGGTATCATCTCTTCCTCGACTCTTTTAAGACTATCTATCGGGGATATATGCCAGTTAGCCGGGCATGTAGACAATATCTCGACAAAGCTGTATCCAGCGCCATTCCTCTGTTTTTCAATAGCATTTTTCATATATTGTTTAGTTTTTTTGTAATTAGCAGGAGTTGTGAATGCACCCCTTGCAGAATATGCCACCCCCTTTAGACTGCCGATAAATTCACTTGCCTGTATTGGGTATCCCTGATTCTGATCTCTTCCGTAAGGCGAGGTTGTAGTGACCTGCCCCATAACTGAGGTCGGAGCTAATTGTCCTCCAGTAGTACCATAATTGCCGTTATTGATCATAAATGTTGTGATCTTCTCACTTCGCGCAGCTGCATGTATCGTAGACTCACATCCTATAGCCAAGGCGTCTCCGTCTCCCTGCCAGGTGATGACCATTGTGTCCTTGCCCAGGATGCGTTTCATTGCGGAAGCCACGTCGCCAGGCCTTCCATGCGCAACCATAACCGAGTCAACGTCCACTAACACAGAGGCCATTGTATAACAACCTACTCCAACGACTAAAACCGTATTCCCCTCAATACCCATCTCCTCTATTACTTCGCATAATGCCTTTACAGCAGTACCGTGTTGACATCCCGGGCAAAATGGTATAATGAGCGGAATATCCCTCCATAATTTTGGTATGGTGCTAATTAATTTTTTTTCCATAAGGACCCCTTCCCTAAATTATTTCTTCTATTTTTTCAAGGACTTTCTCAGGATAGATTGCCCCTTCCTCAATAGGTAGATGCCTGTCTAGAGAACTTACAAGAAAAACATCTGCGCGTCCCTCAACAGATAATTTTACATCTTCAATCATCTGGCCCATATTATCTTCAACAACCAAAAATTTTACATTCTTATCGGCTATTTCTTTTACGATAGCTGAAGGAAAGGGCCATAGTGTAATTGGGCGTAGTAAACCTACTTTTAATCCTTTTTCTCTAGCCCTTTGCATAGCATCAAGTGAGACCCTTGCGACATAACCAAATGCAACTAGTATTACTTCAGCGTCTTCAATTTGATATGTTTCAAACCTGACCTCTTCTTCTTTTATCTTCTTAATTTTATTTGCATAATCTTCCCAGAATGTTTTTAGATTGGGATGTTTAGGTGTTGGAAGCATACCTTGTGCTATAGATGAATATCGTCTGTTGCCATCTCTACTGTTTGCTTTCCCTGTGACTGCCCAATCCTTTTCCGGAAGCGGTTCAAAATAAAGTTTCTTGAGTTCTATAGACTCCATCATCTGTCCTAAAATCGCATCGCTAAGAACTATAACAGGAGTTCTGTGCTTATCTGCAAGATAAAAGCCAAGCTGCATAAAGTCGTAGATTTCCTGAGCAGATTTCGGAGCAAGGACAATTGTTTTGTATCCACCGTATCCGCCTCCTTGGGTTACAGATGTGTAATCGGTTTGTGCATGACGCGTAGTATTCCATCCCCTTTGAACAAGCACAATAACGCAAGGAAGCTCAGCATTGGAAAGGTTTGACATACCCTCCTGCATTAAAGCCCATCCAGGACTGGAAGTAGAGGTCATGGAGCGGACACCTGTGACTGCTCCTCCATGCAGCATGTTAATCGATCCTGTCTCAGAGGCAGATTGAAGAAAGACTTTTCCTCTTTTTGGGAATTCTCTTGCAAACCATTCAATTACTTCATTTTGTGGAGTTATAGGATAACCGAAAAAGCCACTACAATCTGCTGCAAGCGCGCCCCAACCAACAGCCTCATTCCCCTGTATTAATATTTTTTCTGCCATTTTATTCTCCCTATTTTTTTATGTAGATGCTTCTACTAATTCATAGACATCAATAGCAACATGTGGGCACATTATCGCACATATTGAGCAAGCAATGCAATCCTCTGGATTTTTAAACTCTGGCAAATACATGCCAAGTGATGATATTTTTTCAGTCATCTCTATACATTTCTTTTTACAGGAAATTTCACAGAAGCCGCAACCTGTACAGCGATTTTCAATAATTTCAATAATTCCTTTAGCCATTTTACCTCCTTAGAATGTAATTGGATCACCTTAAATTTGGATAATTTATTAAGAAATATTTATATAATGATATACAAGTAACAAAATTAGTTTTAGTAAAAACAATAATGCAATTGAATAATAAGAGAGAGAAAGAAGTGTAATGGAATAAACTGAGATGTTCGATATTAAATCTAATATTGTTGACAAAAATAACTAAACCAATTAAATTAATCAAGTTAAATTTAAAAAATCCTCAACCTAGAATATTAAAATTAAACATACTTATACCTTATTGTTATCATTTGGTATCCACATAAACATAGATAGGACTAATAAAAGAATATAAATCTATTGAAGCAGTAGATATTGCAAGTTCATTCATAATAATATTCAATTATTATACTCACAATTGTTTTACGGATTTTGTTACAATAAAATGATTTGAAAAAAGAGTTGATTTTATTAAGCTTCTTAATATCTTTATAAAAGATTAAAGGAGAAAGTGAGAACGATAATGGAAAAGAATAGGAAAATTGTTTTATCAATTTTACTGCTGATAGTTTTATCATCTATACTTGCGATTATTGATATAGGAATGAATATGGAGCAAGGTAAAGAAAGTTCCTTCCAGATCTCCGTACCTCAAATAGGTGTTGGAGTTGGAATTGTAAGGATAAACGGACCTATAAGATTCATAAATAACGGTGGTAAAATTATAGGCATAACTTCAGGAGCCGAAGCTATAATCAATAGATTGAATGATTTAGGAAATGATAGAAGGATTAAAGCTATTATTGTAAGGATTAATTCTCCTGGCGGTACTGTTGCTGCTACCCAGGAGATATTCCAAAAACTGATCAAGTTAAAAAAAGAGAATAAGATACTCATAGCCTCAATGGGTGATATAGCAGCATCCGGGGGTTACTATATTGCATCTGCTTGTAATCATATAATGGCTAATTACGGCACCATAACAGGATCCATTGGTGTTATCGCAGTCTCTCCTAACCTAAAAGAATTATTTAAAAAAATAGGTATTAAGATGAATGTTATAAAGAGTGGTAAATATAAAGACCTTATGTCTTCGTATAGGGATATCAGTGACAAGGAAAGGGAGCTTCTACAGATGCTTATAGATTCATCCTACATGCAGTTTTTAAAGGACGTTTCATTAGGGAGAAATGTCCCAATTTCAGATATCAAACCTTATGCTGATGGAAGGATTGTTGACGGGAGAACAGCCATGAAATATAAACTTATTGACTCAATAGGTGTCTTTGAGGATGCAATAAATAAAGCAAGAGAAATGGCGAATCTCTCTGATGACTCCCCTGTATATGATGATATAATAAATCCGCTAGAAAGATTTATAATGTCTATGGAAACTATATTTAAATCCCAAACAGGAATAGAAGAAAGGTTATTAAATAAAAATAATTTCTTAATTGAGTACAGGTTCGAGCCATGATAGATTATATAAAATCATTAAACTGGATCGATTATTTCTATTATTGCCTTGTTGAGCCAAGGAAACTTATTAAACTTATAACGAGTGAAGAAAGGAAGCCCTTTATTCCTGGTGTTCTAATTATTCTATCCGTTTCTTTTATTGAAATATTAACAATCTCTTTACTTGGTAAAGAGAATTCATTCTTCTATTATAAAATTTCCTATGGATTAATCCTAACCTTTATTGTTATACAGATACAAATAGTTATTTTTGCAGGATTAATTGATTTATTATTTCAATTAAGAGGTTATAATGGAAATATAAAAAATTTAATTAACCTTTTCAACTTTTCACTATTCCCACGTACTCTTCTTCTGCCCCTTGTTTTTATTTTCGAAGTACTTAACTTTGCTCCTATATTCTTTTATATTCTTTTTTCTATGTTTCTTTTTATTTGGCAGGCTTTGATTGTTATTCAGGGGATATCCGAGATGAATAGAAGAAGTTTTGCTGAATCTGTGATTTTTTATCTATTCCCATTTTTCTTTATTGGAGTAATAATAATTTTTTCTTCAACTCTAATTATAATTAATATCGTTGGATTTATAACATCTGTATAAGCCATCCTGTGATATATCTCTTCTCTTTACTTCTAGCAAGAAGTTATATAATATTTTGTAAGATAAATTTAAATTAAAATTATCCTAATCTGTAACATAACTTAAAACTGATTTTAAATATAATCTTTCAATGCAGAAGAAGGGATAGAATTAATTAAAAGAAATTTATTTAACTAATTCAAGAGCATTATAGGGACATTTTAGTTCACATACTGTACAGTATTCTGGGGGTTTTTCACATCTTTTACAGCTTTCCCAATTTACTACTTGAACCTTTCCATCAATTACTTGTAAAACTGTTGGTTTCTCTTCTCTTTGTACAGCCATACCATGAAGAACCATTGTTGTGATTGCTTTCTGACAAACCACAACACAATCACCACAACCAACACATTTATCAATTTCGATTAAAAGACCTGTATGTTCATCAACTGTAGCATCGCTGACAAACATATCATTAAACTCATCGTATGTGTCCTTATATTCATCTTTTAGCAGGTCAGGACAATCTTTGGGTTGCACCTCTCTTGA
Organism: Spirochaetota bacterium; assembly: GCA_034190185.1. Taxonomy (GTDB): domain Bacteria; phylum Spirochaetota; class UBA4802; order UBA4802; family JAFGDQ01; genus JAXHTB01. The sequence continues at coordinate 8,939 of JAXHTB010000019.1, forward strand.
TATTAACTTAAATGCAAATGCCATACATGTAGTACAACCGCATTCCTTGCAATTAGTTCCTGGAAGTAATTTGTATAGATTTAATGGGTTTATATGATCTTTTTTATTTTTTTTAGCCAATTATCATCTCCTTTTAAATAGAAGGTTCAATTTTTACTTCAAGTCTTTTAAAATTTGGAATTCTTAATTTTTCAGGATTATAACTCGTTAATTGATTGGCTAGTTTGCTAACTGGCATAAATCCAAAACCTTTTGGACATTCGGGATCAGAAATGACCTGAGCTATTATAGCTCCATATTCATTTGATAATTTTACTTTAGATTTTTCCTTAATTCCTAAAGATTTAATATCCTCCTGTGAAAGTTCTATCATTGCTGAAAGGTTATTATATTCTTCCTGGGAATCCTCTTTATACTTTAAAGCTGAAAGTTTAACATTTCTATTTGTTATAATTATTATATTTAAAGAATCCATTACTTCACCATCTCTATCAATTGATTTATGAGCTCCTCATCGCTAGGTATTTTTGTTGGGAAACAGTTAGATAAAGGGATATTAGTCCAATCCATCCTGATAGCATTTCCTCCTGTTTCCAAGCTTGAAATAGCGCTGCTTAATACTACCTGTGATATTTCAGTTGTTTCTGAAATATATGGATCAATTGTTATTAAAGGAATACCTTCAAAATTTTTCAAAAGTGACTGTGGAAGAGAAGTCATTGGATCTGATCCCATTATTAAAATGCAATCTGGCTCCTTATTTCTTATCTGTTCTATAAATGAAAACTCAGGCTTATGAGAGGTTCCATTTGAAAAATTTACTTTATTAACAAAACCGGTCTTTTCATATAATTGCTTGTTAAATCCTAACATATTATAATGACCTATCATTGGTATTACAGCAATCCTTGAAAGTTCACCAAGTCTCTTAATCATTAGGTTGAATAATTCGTAATCGCTATTTAAAGAGTAGTCAAGTCCAAGTCCAGTATATATTACACAAAATTTTGATATTTTTATTGTATCTACTATTTCCTTTGCATCCTCTGTGCCTTCCTTCCCATCAAGAATCGCAAGTATAGAAGATATCAAGTTTATATCATCACCAGGCAATATTTTAATAAATTGATCGCATACATCCATAATCTCAGTATCTCTTATTTCAACAGTAATTAAAGTAACATCAGGGTACCAACCTTCTTCTTTATATTTTTTATGCGTATAGTATGAAAGAGTTGAAAGATGTCGAGGATGAGATTGGTATGGATTTGATCCCCAGAATATAATAGCATCTGATTCCTTTGCTTCTTCAAATGAACAGGTATTATTGATTTTCTTTAAAATAGTTTTTACAAGCTCTCCTTTACAAAATGATGAGTTATCATCGATAGTAGCACCTAAGGTTTCTGCCAGTTCAATTGCTTTTGCCTGTGCTTCAATTGTAGATTTATCAAATCCAAAAAGCAATGGCTTCTTTGATTCCTTTAACAGGCTTGCAGCTTTTTTAAGCGCTTCTTCAGTCGATACATTCTTCCCTTCAATCATATTTTGAGAACGTTGTTTTTCTGATTTGCTTGCATAAATAAAGGATGAGCCTGTAATACAGGCGTTTTTAATTTTTGTAATACAATTATCTTCAACCTCAATTTCTATATCATCACATAAACATGCACAAGCTGTGCATACCAATTTCTGCAAGGTCATCTGATTATCCTTTAATACTTTTATAAATATCTAAATTCTGTATCTGCTGACCGAGTTCTTCAACTGCTGAATAAGCAATTGAATCATCTGGCAAGCTGAAAATTGATTCACCTAATGCATCAAGTTTTGCTATTTCAGGATCGTATGGAATATAAGCATCTATTTTAAGGCCATTTTCCTCTGCAAGTTTGTCAATAAATTCTTTAGTGTCTGGAGTAACCTTAGTAACAACCAACATCATATGTCCGAAGTTAATTAGAAGTTCTTCTGTAATCTCTTTAATAGATTTTACAGCCATAATCCCATAGGTAGAGGGATCGGTTACAGAAATCAGCAGATCGATATCCTCAGTAGTTCGTCGGCTTAAATGTTCTAAACCTGCCTCACAGTCCACTATTGTAAAATCATAACTTTTTGCTTCTTTATCTATTACATTTCGTATAACATGATTAACCCCACAATAACAACCCTCGCCTTCAGCACGACCCATAACAATTATATCAAACAAATCAGTATGCTTTATCAGGTTTGGCAATTCTTCGCCAAATGTATGCAACTCCTCTTTGGTTTTTGGATTGTCAACAGCTGATTCAGCGAAAATCTCTCTGCTGAGACCAAGGGTTTTATCAACTGATACTCCTAGAGCCTGAGGTAAATTTGTGTCAGGATCAGCATCAATAGCTATTAAATTACCTTTCTGGCTAAAGTATCTAGTTAACATTGCTGATGTATTTGTTTTACCAACTCCACCTTTTCCCGAAATCGCTATGGAGAATGTTTTTTTCTTTGTCATTATATGTAATTTTTATTATAAATATATGAAATGAAATTTTTTTTATCAATTCTTGTATATTATATTAAAATGCAAGAATTTAATTATACTATTATTAAGGAACGAATTTTATTTCGTTCCTTAATAATATCTGTGATATGAGAACTAAATATTATCCTAGAGTACCTTCAACTATTTCTTCGATAAGCTTAAAGGTGTCATCATAATATTTTGACTCTGGTGAAGGTTTTACCCTGCTTCCCATTGATGATAATGCCATAGATTTAACATCATCAATTGTAGCCTCTTTCCTATTTTTAAGCAGTGCTATAGTCTGTACCTTTTCATATAATGAAAGACCAGCTCTTGGGCTTGCACTCTGTTCAATTTCTTCAGTCCATGGCTCTTCTCTAGTTGCTCTTACCAGATTGACAATAGCTTCTGTAACACTATCAGGAACTGTTATTCCTTCTGTCTTGAGTCCATATTTAATAAGAATCTTTTTTTCAACTTCAGGATCTTCAGGATAACCCATCTTTACGATATCAAATCTATCAAGTAGAACATCTGAAAGTTCTTCAACTCCAGCATGCTCTCTTGGATTCATAGTAGCAATCATAATAAATCCTGAGGCATAGTCTATATCATAAGGACCTATAGTCGCTATTCTTTCCTCTAAAACCTGAAGTAGAGTATTCTGCAATTTTTCTGATACTCTGTTTAACTCATCAAAAAAAACAATACCTCTGTTTCCTCTGAGCAACTTGCCAGGTGTAAAAGCACGGTAATCCTGAGGGCCATATTTAAAAGCCTTTGTTGGATCTATATCACCCAAAAGGTCTTCAGCTGTGAGGTCTGGGCTTCCCTGAATTCGCACAAACCTATCTGATCCTTCCACAGTAGTTGCCTCAATATTACCTTCTTCATTTTTTGAAATACAGAGAGGACAAACCAAGTCCTTGGGATCACAATGAAAAGCACAACCTTCAACCGCCTGGACAGATGGAAGTATTGATGCAAGGTGCTTGGCTAGAGTTGTTTTGCCAACACCTGGTGGTCCCTCTATAAGCACATGGTGGTCTGCTAAAATTGAAGCTAATATTTTTTCCTTAGCATCCTCCTGACCAAAAATAACATCTAACGAGTCTTTGCCACTGTTTACATAACCAAGAATCGTTTCTTTCAATCCCTCTAAAATCACAAAAACCTCCTTTAAAAAAGTAAATTTACAAGATATTTTAATTAACTATATTTTCTAAAAAATCATTATTTTTCTGAAAATAAATTAACATTCTATGATAAATTAATTTTGTATTATATGACGCTACTTCAAAAATGCTTACATCTGAATATTGCTTTCCATAATCAGCAACGTTATTTCGATAATTTTCTTTTTGCAATAACGCAACTATATTACTAATTATAATTTATTTAACTATATTTAGATATTTATCTTTTTTTTCAACGAGTCTATATAATTCCTCAAGTTCGATTTCGTTATAATAACGGCCTATATTGTTTAATGAATGTGCATCGCTATTGCTTAATAGCATTAAATTATATTCTTCGGCTAGTTGATAGATCCTATCCTTATTAAGTTTTTTCATCTCCCAATCATGCTGATAGTTATCTATTTCTATGCCATGAATCATATACGAATGGCCATTAAAATATCTAAAAAAATCATATATATGATAAGGATGTGGTATATATTTAAAAGTCACATCTCCTGGAAGATATAACTCCACTACTTGAATATACACTAAGTCTGTATAAATCTCCTGACCTGGAATTATTAGTATTTCATTATTAAAATAATCTTCAACTATCTCTTTAACTTTATATGCATAGTTCTTATCAGCATGTTCGGTAATTGCAATTCCGTCAAGACCACTAGCTTTGACTGCGTTTATTATTTTCTCAACGGTTTCTATGCTTGAAGACTCTGTAGCTTCATAACAATGAGTATGCAGATCTAATTTTAATAACAAAATACAGTCCTATCTACTGTTTGAACTATTACAAAATGCCCTATTTTCTTAAGTTACAGAAATTTTCTTTTTGCTTGATAAATATTTATTTCTAAGAATTGACCATTGAGGCCCTGTGTGTACTAGATATCGAGCCATTTCTCTCTCTCTAGGATAAATTGTAAAAGGAAATATTAAGTTAGGATCGAAATTATTTACAGCCATAACAGTGACACGATGAGCTGATAAATACTCGCCATGTTCCCTATACCAATTTTCCTGTGCAAGCAATGTTATTCCTAAAAAATCCTGTAGAGCTGGAACTACTAATCCATAATCATGACCACTTCCGTACTCACCTCGTAGTTTTATTATCTCATTTGCCCTGTTTATAGCATCCTTATTACATCGCTGTGTAAGATTTATGAAGTAACCTCTTTTATTTTTTTCAAAGTAGAGATCGCATCCATCTTTTTCCATCTGTTCATATCCTTTATCAATAAGGAGATGCTTTATTGCCTCTTCCAGAAATGCAATGACTTCTTCTTCATTATCAAATTCTAACCTATCCCTAAAAGGAAGAGGTTCAAGCCTTGATAATTTTGCAGATTCTTCTTTTAATTTAAAAAGAGGTTCCCTTCTTATAATCTTTCCGTCACAAGGATAAAGGTCGTAGAGTTCATTACCCTTTTCATCAATATAAGTTATTTTAAAAAGATAATGTATTCCACCACCAGGATAAGTATATCTTTCAACAGGATCAATACTTACTATCTCGAAATCATCCTGCACATCAATCTGTAATTTTAATCCCTTTTGGTTAAATATTTCCTTTGTCTCTGCAACTGTTGCCATAAAATTTACCTTTTACGAAATTATGTTGAGCTGATTATTATGTTTCAATAGTGTCAAATTATCTTTGTCAGTTATTATTTTAAACGTCGTCTTTCCAAAAATCTTTTCTTAACTGTTTTGCTTCTTTACGATATGGCATATGAAAAAGTTTGTCGATGCCGCCTTCAAACTTGAAATATTCCTGAATGATCTTATCCTGAGGAGCTCCGAAGCAACACCATACACTCTTCTCATCAGCGTTGCATAACCATAACATATATTTTTTTTCCATTATATATTTGTAAGAAGCATAGTTATCCTTGCACATATAATCTATTAAATAGCGTTCATTACATGGAGAAACAGCCATGATATAGTCGATATCATCTCCTAATTCTTCTTTGAGCTTATCGAGCCTTTGCACTCCTTCATCCCCCTCATTCATATCGCGAATTAAAGTTCCGGTAACAACAAATGTTCCTTTTTCTGTTACTCTTTTACCATAAAAAGCAGGTTTTTCTTTAAGTTTACTTGCGTTAGGGGGTTCTGACATTTCATAACCAATAAATGTTAAGAAGCGGTTAACCTCACCTAATATCTGCTCATCAGTAAAATCGTAAGCTAATTGTGGACATTGCTTAAATTGAGATAAAAAACGTTTAGTAGTAAATTTATCTTTACTCACTATAACCTCCAGCGTATATACTATTCAATATCCAAAGGTTTAACTGTAATATTTTTTGTAATATTGTCATCTTTGGGTGCACTATATACGCAAGTTATATTTTTTTCATTTGGATTACACATCCAAATTTGAAATTTCTCTCTTCTAATTTTTTTAAACCATTTTTTATTATCATTAGAAAGGAATTCCAATAGTTTATCTTCACCCAGAGCTGGAATTCCAATGAAATAATCTGCTTGTCTTCCAATCTGCTGTTTTATTGTCCATAGATGTGTTATTGATCGCTCTAAACCTTTCAGTGAATCTGCAATTAGACCACAGAACTCCTGATCACCGTTTTTCCCATAGATGTCTGGTTTCCCCATAAACTCTTTTGCAATTTCTGGTTCTTCTATTGTATAATTTGAAGACTCTATAACTCCTTTTACTTGATTAATTATATCACTTTTGGTTGTTTCATCAGCCATAAAAATCCTCCATATTTTCGTTATATATCATATCGATAAAATCATCATGTTCTCTTTTCATCTGCTGTCTTGTGCGACTTGTATGTACCTTAAATGGTGCATCCATTCTATCAAGTACTCCTGAGATCTCAATATTACTATATGCCCCAAAAAAATCATTGAATACCTTGTCATGAGGCGAGTTAAACAAAGAATATACTGTTATCTCTTTTGGCTTGCATAACCACAATAAAAATCGTTCTCTCCTTATTATAGGAAGTAATTCTCTGCCTTCTTTTGAATAAAAATATTCACCTAGCCAATACTCTTGCACCGGTGGTAGAGTAAGCACATAGTCGTAAGAATCTCCAAGTATTTCTTTAATCTTTTTAAGATATTTAAAACCCTCAACCATTTCACTTAAACTGTATCGAACAATGCCTGTCATTTGAAAATTCTGTCTTTTGGCATAAAAATCAGCTTTTAATGAATTTATTTCGGGAGGGGGCAGTATGTCATATCCTACATATTTAAGGAATTGTCTGGTTCCCTCAAAGACCTCGTCTAAAGTGCATTCATATACATAATAAGGACATATTTTCAACTGTGATAATAATTTTTTTCCGGTGAATTTCTCCTCTGTCACTATTTTTGACATCCAATATGGTTATTAAAATATTTTATTAATATAAAGGGGTAAACAAACCAATGATTACACTATTAAGTATAGGTCATTGGGTCTGTTTGTTCCCCTGAATATCATTCTGTTAAAACTCTAATTATAGAGCTTTAACTAGTGCGTCTAATGATTTCTGCCATTGACCAAATGATGATGACTCTGGCAGTGAATAGGTAGCACCTTCAACACATGTGCTTCCTAAAACCATTGTCTCTCCATCTGTTACAGCAGAAGCCATACATTGAGCTGGTGATGGGCCATAACCGATAAATACCAGTACTTCTGGTTTAGAATCAATAACTGGATCCTCCCATTTCCAACGCATATAATTTATTATCTCGCCAGCAAACATTTTTCTTACATTATTTGCCCCTTTCTCTTTTAGAGGTTTAGGGGTGTTTCCTGTTGCAGCGATTGGAGCGTTTAATTTATTGCTGATCTCTATTACATAATCAGACAATGTCTTGCCGCCGAAATCTATCTCTTCACATAATTGTCCTGCCATAAGCAAGACCTTTTTCGATTTTAATTTTCCTGCTAAAGCTTGAGGGTCTAATGCTGAACTCATATCTTGTATCCCTCCTTTCTTAATTTTTCTTTTGCAACTCTAGTGACTAACTTCGGAGTTTTAGTAAAAAAACGTGCCTCGTGAGTACTATATTCATGGGCAAAGGTATCTGGATCAAGAAGTCGCCCATCTCTATGCCTTGCCTTAGTTATAGTAACACCTTGTGTCTCCCATCCATGCTCTTCCCTTAATATTTTAAGAAGTTTAGCCTTCTGTCTGACTGGTAGGTCTGCTGCAGTTGTACAGAACCACTGCCAGTCATCAGGCAACTCACCAAAGTACTGCTGATGTTCAGTAATGTAGGGTCCTAATGATAGAAGTCGGAATACTGAACAAGAAGAACCTGGTTTCTGTAGAAGTTGCCAGTAAGTAATAATAGCCTCTTCCTTGGTCTCAACAGGTATTAGTGCATGCTCCTGTCCAGGTTCAGTTTCAACCTTCCTACCATTTGAGGTATCCCAAACAAACCATTTTTCTCTATCAAAATGGTTTCCAGGTAAATAACGTTTAAACTCATGACCAGAAACAGGACCAACAATTACCTGATGTCCTGCCCGAATAAGTGCTGAAGCTATAGTATACATCCTATCAGGGCAGCTTCCCCAAAGGATAACAGGCGGAGAAAGTAATTTATAGTTAACATCAGCTACCTCAATAAAATTTGCATAATGAGCAATATGAACACCGGTTCTGGACCAATGGGATGCTGCATCCTGTAAGAAAGGATGGGTAGTACAACCACCAAGGGTTGAGATATTCTTTACAGCATATTCACATGTATATTTTTCAAAAAGGAATTGTCCTGTATTCTCATCAACATATTGACCAGCTTCCATAGCACCGCAGCCTGCGACTAATCCAACACAACCTTTATTGATAAGATGATTAGCCATCCAGCCAACATCTTCTGATTCTTTTGCGCCACCGCAGGAAAGTATCCATGTAAAACCAGGTGAATTCATCAATGTAAATGCGGATCGCCCAATTTCATCCTCTGCCATATTCCCCCGACCTGAACGCATCCTATACTTTGATTTATCTTCCTGCTCTCTTTGTGCATAGGCTGCTGCAATGAGATCACGAATTGGAATATTCGCAGGACATATATTATCACACTTGCCGCACATTATACAACCTCTCTCAACATCTGCAAGAGCTGATATACCATCAGATTTAGCCTTTTTTATTGCCTGGCTGATCAGAAGGCTGTTTGGACATACATTAAAGCAAAGATCGCAATCATCTTTGCATTTTCCAGCTTCGTTTTTTACATCAGCATCAGATTTAACAGAAATACCTTTGCCCTTACATTGCTGAGCAACCTTAACTGCGACATCTCCAACCTTATCAAAATCACGACACCATACGGCATCAGAACCGCTAAGTTCTTTGGCAATATCATCAATATCCTTATAGGTTAAATCCTCAAGCCCAAGACCCTGAGCGCCTACCCATATAAGTTTGCTTCCGGCTTTTTTAGCTTCGTTAAGAATATCTATCTGAATACATGCAGTTGACGCTACTATTACATCAGCAAAACCAGTTCTTATATTTTTAACAGCGTTCATCATGCCGCCAAGAACCCTGATATTTTTATAGAAACGTCCAACATCAAGAGCAACTGGGCCCATCCCGCAAAGTTCTATCTTATCAGTAAGATTATTCTCTTTTAGGTAATTGATTGCACACCAGGCAGGAATCATATTATCCCCAAGAAAGGCAATTACCGGTTTTCCGCTATCAATATTTCCTATACCGCCCTTAAGGTCTACAGGAGGCCATTCATTTAATTCGATCATATCGTAATTGCCACTCTCCTGTAATCCAAAACAGGCAACCTTTACCATTTCTGCTATATACTGAATAACAAACAGCATAGAACCAGCATGAAATGTCATATTTTCAAAATCTCTACTACTGCCTGTACCCTGAAAACTTGCTAACATACACTTATTTAGCTGTCCTTGGGCATAAAGTAGAGATATATTAAGATCTGCAAGCTTCTGAACATATTGTCCGGTAAAAGCTGCAATTCCAAGGGCCTGATCAGAAATATCATGCCGTTTTCCGAAACCTATCTTAGTATCTCCTCCGAATTCCTTCATTGCATAATGAAGAAGTTCACTACAGTCTACTGCTTGAGATAAAGCGCCCCTGCATGCTACCCTAAGACTGAGTTTTGCCTGTTGGGATTTATGATCAATACCGCAGACTCCATTTGCCTTTGTCAAATCACATGGACCCAAATGACAATCTTTGCAAATATCCTGCGGATCAGTATACAATGCTGGATAAGTGTCCATTAGATACTCATCTTGTACAATTATATCTGAAGCTTCTGCAAAAGGGTGGAGCATAGTTTCCCAGTCTAAATAACGTGCCTCCCCCCAATCTTCCTTAATAACCTGCACAAGATCATCCTCAACTAAACGAGGATCCTGACAAATTTTAGCAAGGTCGATATCTGTTTTGCCCAGTTTTATTGCTCTACTAGTGGGCTTAAATCTTTTTTTGACTAGTTTTTCATCCATATTTTCTCCCTCTATCTTTAGAATTGTAAAACCAAACAATATGAGAATTAAATAATATAATTTTTACGGATCTACATCTACCTCCATCAAACATTTCTTGCACAACTTCTTTGTTGTTTCCCCAGCACGAAGTGTAGAAAGCGAGACACCGCTTGTAATGCCAATATTCAGTGATTGTTCTGCAAGATTTCCAGATTTTAATTTTATTTTAGTTGTGCAGGCATCACATAATGGTGTTTCACATTCACTGCATACATCTGTTGATGCATTCTTTTCACAAACTGTACAAATTTTTTCTTCTGCCATCTTGATTATTTACCTCCGTTTGTAAACTTTACTTTTACCATAATTCTTGGATCTTTCTTCTTATGGCAAATAGCAGGATTTTTTAGTACACTCTCCTGATCATAATCAGTTCATGAGTGCACATTATATTACATAAATGATAAATCAAAAGCAATTGTTAGCTTATAGTGTATGAAGGACTGCTGCTTCCTCCAGCAGGGCTGAAGCAAGTTCTTCAGCACCAATATAATAAAGTCTACCCTTACCAATTTTAGCTATTCTTCGCATCAACTCTGGATCTGCAGTCTGCTGAGCAATACATACAGAAGATATTGTTATTCCCCTGCGACTAATTGAAGATGCTTGCTTCAATGCATGCTTTTGAGGTGATGGATGAGGTGCTGTTGCATCGCCATCTGATATAAGTATTATATGCTGTTTAGCGTCTCCTTTTGGATGATGTGCTAATAAGGTGCATGCCTTTGATAAGCCATAACCAATATTTGTAAAAGCATTTTCATGCAGTTCCTGATCTAGTATTTTACGCGCTACATGATGAGGATTACCACTACAATCAACAACAATATCTGCTAGGTTAGAAAATGTTACAACTCCAACATTATCTTTATATCGGGCAGTCGCAAGTGCTAATGCAATAGCGCTCTGTTTAGCATACCACAGTTTCTTGATTTGACGCATTGTGCCCGAGAGGTCAATCAAAAGGACAATATTCATCTTTGTTCGGATATCCTTTGTTAGCACCATAATATCTTCTCTTGTTATCTCTGTTCTTCGGTTTCGAATAGCTTGACGCATAGTATCCCTTTGAGAGATATCTCTGTACCTGTCTCCAAACCTGTAATGTCGTTTGCCAATTATCTTTCCTTCACCAAGTACAGATTTTTTCCCAGTGCTGTGTTTTCCATATCCAAACGAGTAGTTATCCTCAGTAAGTGTTGGTGTAAGTTTTTCTAATAAGAAGGTAATCCCCTGTAGACTTAGTCCAAAACCGATACTACCCTGTTCAAGAATATCCTTTGCTTCAAGAAGTGACAGCATTTCCATCATTGCTTGTTCTTCAAGTATATCCTTTAACCTTACATCTCTTTTCCTTTCTTCCTCGTATTCTTCTAACAAATCTTCTGTTACATTATCACTTCTTTCGCGATCAGGATAAAGTTCACTTTGTTCCCTTAATTTTTTTAAGGTCTCCCTATATAGTTCTGCTAATTTAGAATCTGGAAAATTGTGAATTCTTTTCAGCAATAGATCGAAAGCACCATATTTTAAAGGGATTCTAAATGAATCTTCACTGACTAGTTCCTCTACTAATGAAAATACATCATCTTTTGAAAGGGTTACAAGTTCCTCTTTGGGTTTGGATACACCTGAAACTTCATCCACTATCTCATTTATAATCCGATCCCGTTTCCCAGGAGTATCAGCCTCATGAGAAAGCTCAAGTCGATGTGGAAGTGAGATAATCGAACCTTCTTTAAGTTTTTTTACTTCTTCATTTACATCCAATTGAGGAAAGGAGGTTAGGAGTTCGGAATATTTTATCATTCCTCTAGTGCTAATACCCCTTTTTACCTCCATATGTGTCCTGGTTCGGTTTACTATTTCAACAACTTTATCAGTTATCTCTTTTTCTAGATCTTTTCCGTTATCAAGCTGCTTAAGCTTATCTATAATTATTTGCTCCTGTTCAATTGGATCATCGACAAAATCAAGTCGGATAATATCAAAACAATCAGATATATCCATAGGCATGACCTTTAGAACCTTTTCTGTCCCTGTAGCAATTATCATTGTATCCAGTTTTAGTCCCTTGTTTAAAGGTCCAATTGTCACAGTATCACCCTGAAGGGTCGATATGATCGTATTCAATACCCTCTCAGGAGCTCTATCTATAAAATCGATAATAAGAACTCCCCTATTTGCCCTCAACAGTTTGCCAGGTATAAAGGCCTTTGGAGAAAAACTTCCTTCTCTTAGAGCTACATCAGGATCTAAATCACCGATTAAATCTTCTACTACTAACCCAGCGCTACCTTGAACCTTCTTTATTCTATCCATGCTAGGCAAGATAGTAGTTTTTAATTTTACACCTTGAGCCTTTTTATCGAGACACCATGGACATGTTGCATCATCAATATGACAATTAATCGGGCATCCTTCTACTACTTCAATATCATCTAGTATTCTTCCGATCCTTGCCGCAACATCAGACTTTCCTGAACCTGGAGGTCCTACAATTAATAGATGATGTCCAGTAAGGAGACTCGTTAGAAGAGCCTCCTCATCTGTTTTTTCTATCTGAAAGCCCTCAAAGACTTGCTTGTGGAAACCGTCCTTGCCTATCTGATGAACAGTAGCTCCTATTTCTTCTTTGAGCATAATCTATAGCTCCTTGGCTTTCTTTACCTTTTCAATTTCTTTTTTCATAAGATCTTCTGGCCATGGTTCACTTGGTCTTGGTACTTCTAAAGGCTCAGGCTCGCCATTTACCCAGAATTTATGAA
>JAXHTB010000190.1:0-7463 GCA_034190185.1 Spirochaetota bacterium
GTCCGGCTCGACTGAAGATCACTGAGGTGGTAAAGATACACGTTGATGGATATAATTTTATTAATCCACAATTTAAACTTTTGGCAATAACTCTTACTTACATAGAGCATATCTTAAGTTGTAATTTTTCCATTATGTTTTGGAGATATTATGCTTCTTAATCTTTCTCCAGAGGGTTGATTGATCAATTCCAAGTTCTACAGCAGTTTTTGTTCTATTCCATGAATTTTTTTCTAGAGTGTTAATTATATGTATCCGCTCTACTTCCTGTAGCGAAATGTTTGATTGAAAAGGTGTGTCAGAGCTCCGCAAATTTACAGGAAGGTGAATCCGCTGAATATAGGAATCTTTACATAATACAAATGCATGTTCAATAATATTTTCTAATTCTCTAATATTTCCAGGATAATCATATTGCATAAGGATATTTATTACTTCATCAGAAACACCCTCAATATTTTTTCCTTTTAATTTGTTGAATCTGTTTATAAAATATTCCAGAAGAAGGGGCACATCCTCCATCCTTTCGCTGAGGCTTGGCAATTTGATATTTATAATATTTAATCTGTAGTAAAGATCGTTCCTGAAATCTCCTTTGCTCAGCTCTTGAAGTAAATCTTTATTTGTTGCGGCAATTATTCTGACATCAGCCTTAACTGGTTTGATTATGCCAAGTGGTTCATACTCCTTTTCCTGTAGGAATCTAAGCAGCTTTACCTGAAGGGCGGGAGATATCTCACCGATCTCATCGAAAAACAGGGAGCCACCCTCAGCGCTTGCTATTTTCCCTTTCTTATCCTTTTTAGCATCAGTAAAAGCACCTGCTTTATAACCGAAAAGTTCAGATTCAAGTAGTGTATCTGGTAAGGCTGCGCAGTTTACAGCGACGATAGGTTTTTCACTTCTTCTGCTAAGATTATGAATCGCTCTGGCGACTAATTCTTTTCCAGTACCGCTAGGTCCATCTATTAGGACTGAACTGTCACTTTTAGCAATATCAGGAAGAATGTCAAATATCTCCTGCATTCTATTGTTTTTACTTATTATATCCTGGAATGTATATTTGGATTCTATTGTCTTCCTAAGTTCCTCAATCTCAGAAATATCTCTGAAGGTCTCTACCCCTCCAATTATTTTCCCATTGTCATCTTTTAAAAGCGCTGTGCTTATACTGACAGGTATTTGATCCCCAATAGAGTTCACTATATAAATAGTCTTATTTATAAGTTTTCTGCCTGTGTTCATCGTCTCTTTAAGAGCGCATGAATGTTCGCATATATTTGCATGAAATACTTCATAGCAAAGTTTTCCTACAGCTTCAGACTCTGATATTCCAAGAATATTCTCAGCAGACCTGTTGATCGATGTGATCATAAAATTTTCATCAACTGTGAATACACCGTCAGCTATGCTGTCGAGTATAATGTTTTTATCTTTGCTAAAATTGTTAGAATTCACTCACACCTCAAGCTATAGATAAACTAGATTAATCTTTATAAAAACTTGTAACTTGTAATATATATGTATAATCTATTATTATCTAACAAGTCAAGGTAATAATTTTAATATATTAATTATCCCAAATCTATATTTGTTAATTTGTATCACTTTAATTTTAATTAGTTTTTTTATCAAATACTATTGACATGAAAATGATAATACAGTAATTTAAAATCGTTTTTATATATTTATTTTTTTATGGTGCATCATGTCAGACAAGGATAAAGATAAAGATCTCGATATTGATTGGATTTTTGATGAAGACGATGATTTTGAAAGTATCTTCAGTGATGATGATAAATCGGATGAGATACTTTCAGAAAATGATATTTGGATAGGTGAAGATGCCTCTCAAAAACCAAGAAGACGTAATTTAAGTGATTTTGAACCTGATATGGACGCTCTTCTGTTAACTGCACAATCATCAATGATAATTGAAGGTATGAAATATTATTCCCAAGGTGATTTTTCTTCTAAAACTCATCTAATCTATTGTGAAGCACGTAAAGGTAT
This sequence comes from Spirochaetota bacterium, assembly GCA_034190185.1. Taxonomy (GTDB): domain Bacteria; phylum Spirochaetota; class UBA4802; order UBA4802; family JAFGDQ01; genus JAXHTB01. The sequence continues at coordinate 2,014 of JAXHTB010000190.1, forward strand.
TGAACTTTATATTAAAATACTTGAGCGAAATCCTTCAAATTATAGAAGGCTTAAAGAGTTAATAAATAATGATATTGATTGCCTTGAGGTAGAAAAAATAGCCTTTGATCTATATAAAAGAATATACGGGGCTTCTCCTGAAACCGATCGTGAAAGGTTAGAAGCTTTTGAAAAGTTTAAAGTTCTATTTCAAAATTCAGAGAATAAGGCTTTAATCAGCAGTTCAATGAAGAGACTTAAGAAATATCTTCTGCTCTCAGGAGAAGTTGATACTAAAAAAATAGATAGTTGTATTAAGAAAATGGATATAGATTTTAAAAAAGATTTAAGCGATATGCACCAGCATACAAAGCTAGCTATTGAACTCTTAGAGAAAGGCAAAGGTAATATCTCTTCTAGTTTAAAGGGAAGAGAAATGAATCTATATATTATTAAAGCCACAGAATTATTAATATATTATCATAAAAAAGTTGGAAATATTGATCATGAGAATTATTATAATAGAATACATGATCTCTATAAAAAATATTTTGTAATAAGAGAATAATCAGTAAAAATCATAGAAGCATCTCCACCATGGTATAAATAAGATTGTCCATCAGGAAAAAACCCTCGGACGAGAATTTTATAGTGATGTCGTCTTTATTATATGTTATTATCAGCTCTCCTTTCTCTTCCATCTCTTCCCATCGATTTATTATCTCTTTCGGAATTGTTTCGCTAGTCTTTTCTTCAAATTCTTTCATCGATATTCCATCAAGTAGTCTCATTCCTGTAAGGATATATTCAATCATAGCAGCATTTCTCGATCTTTTGTCCTCAATTAGAATAGGGGATTTGCATTTTAGATAATTTTCAATAGATGAAGGATGATAAAACCGCCTTCCTGAAAAGAAGGAATGGGCACCAGCTCCAAATCCAGCATAGGGCATATATTTCCAATATTTAAGATTATGTTTAGATTCAAAGGATGGCAATGCATAATTAGATACTTCATAGTGAATATAATTCCTATCCCTCAATTCTATTATAGCATTCTTTAGAAGTTTTTTTTGAAGTTCTTCATGATCAGGAGAGTTGCTGATCCTATTAGAAAGGGGGGTGTCTGACTCTAAGCTCAATAAATATAAAGAGATATGCTTCGGATTATAGCTGCATATTTTATCCAACTCAGAAGACAGATATTCTTCAGTTTCTCCGGGGATACCTGCAATCAGGTCAATACAATGAGTTATGCCTTCAATATTAAAAAAAATTTCCAGCAGACTTTCATCGCATAATACAGAAGATCTTCCTATTATATTATGTAATTCTCTGTTTAAAGTCTGAATGCCGAGAACAGCTCTGTTTATTCCTATCTTAGTATATTCGGCCATTTTTTCGATAGTGATGTCCTCAGGGTTGCATTCAATCGTGATCTCTGGATCTATATTTAACCTGAAGCTGCACTCAATCTTATTGAGAATTCTCATCACCTGCAAGGGATCAAGCAATGATGGTGTTCCACCGCCAATGTAGATGGTGTCAACATTGTAGTCCTGAAATTCAACACTTCTTTCTTCGATCTCATCAAGCAGTTTGCTTATGTATCTTTCTAATAACTCTTCCTGTTTTTTTTTATTTTTATTTTCTATAGGGATGGAATAGAAGCTGCAATAATCGCATTTTTTTCTGCAGAATGGTATATGGATATATATTCCCAAATTCATCACATGGAATTCCCTGTCCCAATATGGAAATTAATCTCTTTTTTTGGATTGAACTCACCCTTTAAGGCTTTTACAATTAGTTTTAAGGACTCATCAGTGTTAGAGAAGGTAAACAGGGTAGAAGGTAAATTTTTATGTTTGCAAAGAGAAAATGGATTGCCTGTGGATACAATTAGAAGCTTAGCTTTTTTCTTATGTGCTGTTTTAATTAATTTATTTATCAATTCCACCTTAGTTCTTTCAGCATGATAACAATAAATAATGTCTTTCTTATCAGATAAATCTTTTTTATTTATTTCAAATCTCATAATAGATCTTAGAAATTCTCTGTCACTATCAAGTATAATAGGATTTTTAATGTTGTTACTTATCTCTTTTTTCAAAATGTTGTTTGATGTTCTTACAATAAGTTTATTAGAGTTTACAAAAATATTAAAGTCCTTCTTTCCGTAGTAATATATAGCCTTTTGGGATACAATTGTGTTTATCTTTTCAGCGCGTGAGAGCAGTTTCAATTCATCATGGCTGTATTTTTTATTTCCATATTCTGCTTTTCCTTTATTGAGTCTCATAATATTGAAATAGAGTTTGGCCTTTAATATTCTTCTAACAGAGTTATTGATAGCATTTATGTCTATTGTACCATTTTGCACTGCTTTCATTATTGCATCTTTGATCCTTCCTATATTATTTCCGTGAGAGCTGATAAGCACGATATCCACGCCGGCAGTAATTGTTTTAACAGCGGCATCCCCAATACTCATAAGCCTTGAGATAGCCTTCATCTCGATATCATCACTAATTATCAGTCCATTGAATTTCATTTCCTCGCGTAGAATATTTTTTATGAATTTCTTTGATATTGTTGCAGGAAGATTATTATTCAGGATCTTGGGGTAAGATATATGAGCTGTCATTATACCCCCAACCTTGTTTTTTATAGCGTTAACAAATGGGGGGAATTCCACCTGTTTTAATCTGTTTATATCATAATCTATATGTGGAAGGGTATGATGTGAATCCTTGTCTGTGTCTCCATGCCCTGGAAAATGTTTTCCTACTGCAATACAATCTGATTCCTGTAGTCCTCTTATATAGGCAGCACCCATTCGTGATACTACAGATTGCAATGAACCGAAGGATCTTGTGTTTATTACTGGATTTGAGGGATTATTGTTTACATCAAGAACTGGAGCTAAATTCATATTTACACCAATGAGTCTTAACTGAATCCCAAGAATTCTTGCGGCATTGTACGTCAGTTCAGTGTCATTTACTATCCCGAAGGCCATATTCCCAGGGAACTGTGTAATACCTTCAGTAATACGTTTTACTCTTCCTCCCTCCTGATCTATTGACATAAAAAGTGGAATTTTTGAAGAATGTAATGAAAGTTGCTGCATATAATAAATAAAATATTTTAATTTATCTTCATCTTTAATATTGTAACCATAAAGGATTATGCCACCTGGGAGATATTTTTCAATAATTGATTTCGACATATCTGATATTTCATTGCCAGGCACACCAACAATTAACATTTGTCCTATTTTTTGTTTAAGGGTCATTTGCTCAATTATTTGTAGATGCGATTCAGGTATTTTTTCATCGCAAAAGGATATTGAAAGAGAAGTTATAATTAAAATAATATAAATATATATTTTATTCATATAATATACCCGATAGTTATTATATATTTACTTAATTTACTATATTAAGTAAAATAAAAACATTGGTTCAAGCTTTTTTTTAATATTTATTATTAGCATTTATTTATAAATTATAGAAATTAATTATTAATTTGTGATTGCTCAGCTATATTTAAAATAAGGTGTAAAAAAAGGGGATGTGGGGACTATTGAGTTATGGAGATGATATAAGTGTTTTAAATTTCCTCAATCTCTTCCGTCTCTTTATCTCTTTTTCTTACACTTTTATAAAAATTCAAAATATTCAAGCAGTTAAGAGATAGCTGTGTAGTCAAATTAATTTTAGTTTTTATATATTTAAGGAGAGACTATGACACAGGAGAGGGCAGTTAAGGCATATTATAATACAAAATTTTTAAGATCAAGAGAAGCAAGGACTATGAGGATTCTTTGTGAATATCTGGAACCGGAGAAGAGATTTCATGATATGAAGGTTTATCATACTGTTGTATTTTTTGGATCTGCAAGAATAAAAAAGGATGAAGAACATATATCAGAGGTTGGGAAATATTACAACATTGCTGAAGAGTTTGCATTCAAGCTTGCATCATGGTCGAGAGAGATAAAGCAAAAAGAAAAGAAGTTTTATATCTGCTCAGGGGGTGGGGAAGGCATTATGAGAGCTGCAAACCAAGGCGCGAGCAGGGCAGGGGAGAGAAGTATTGGACTTAATATTTCGCTTCCCTTTGAACAACAACCGAACAGATATATAAGTCCTGAATTCAATTTTGAATTTCATTATTTTTTTATGAGGAAATTGTGGTTTATGTATCAGGCAAAAGCAATGGTCTTTTTCCCAGGGGGTTTTGGAACATTAGATGAGCTGTTTGAGACATTGACCCTTGTTCAAACAAGAAAGATGGTTAAAGAGGATATTCCTATACTTCTGTGTGGTAAGAGCTTTTGGAAAGAGCTTATTGATTTTCAGAAACTTGTAGATTTAAAACTTATTGCTCCTGAAGATCTAAATCTATTTCATTTCTTCGATAATGCAGAAGAAGGATTTAACTATCTGAAACCGAGGCTTGAAAATATAATTATGAATGTCAATATATCAGTAATACATGAGACGTAAAAAAATGATATAACTGTAAAATTTCCTTTATAACTACAATAGAATATATATACAAATTCAAATGGTATAAATCTGAAATTCCTGATGAATTAGACCGAAGTTTATATTGTGTGTAAATAGATCTACCCAGCCTTATAACTATCTGTATATTCATAACTTCTGCAAATGAAGTAATATCCCTCTATACTCTTTAATAAGTAAATATTCTTTACTTTTCCCTATTGATATAGTAATATTTTAATCAAAAGAACATTTGGGAAGAATGATGCAAAAACCTCGAATACTGATCGTAGAAGATTCGAAAACCTCTACAATATCAGTAGGACAGGTAATTGAGAAAAGGGGATGGATGGCCATCGGCCCGCTAAAGAGTGGTGAAGAAGCAATTCAACTTGTAGAGAAAGAGTAGTCGGATATTATTTAATGGATTTTCCTTTAGAAGATGCTAGGCATAGAATGAGTTTTGCTGAATAGATAAATCTCTCATTAGATATACCTGTTATTTTTTAACATCATGCTCAAATAGAGAAAAGATTTATGGAGTTATCAATTCTGACACATATTGATATTAACAATACCTTTTAATGAATCTGATCTTATCTCTGTTATTGAGGTTAGTCTTCTAAAGAATGAATTTGATATGAAGCTTATGGATTATAATCATAGATACGCAATCCTTTTAGAAAAATTGCCGAGTGCTTTTGCAATTATTAAGGGATATCCACCATGCATCGTATTCGCAAATCAGTTTATGGCTGAAATGTTGGGATATACCCCAAAGGAAATAGTTTCACTTACGGAATCTTGTTTTAATATCTTGATTTATCCGGATGATATAGATGATTCTTTACGTTTTTACAAGCATTGCATGGATGCTGAAATAGAGATGCCTGAGCGTTTGGAAATCAGAGCAGCAAGGAAGGATGGAGCTCTGCGCTGGCTCGATGTACATGCCAG
>JAXHTB010000191.1:0-7455 GCA_034190185.1 Spirochaetota bacterium
CCTGTATCTGTCCTGCATTACTGAGAGGAATAGCTTCAGATAATCACTTGCAATCTGATGACCGAATCCTCTGCTTCCACAATGAACACTGATGAGAATCTGATTATCCAAAAATATCCCTAATTCCCTTGCAATTTTTTTATCAAATATATTTTCTTTTTTAACTACCTGAATTTCAAGGAAATGATTTCCAGCGCCAAGTGTTCCGATTTGGCACCGTCCTCTATCCCGCGCTTTATTTGATACTGAAGATGGTTTAGCATCATCAATAAATCCTCCCTCTTCAATATATTCAAGATCCTCATTACATCCATAACCATTCTCAACAGCCCACCTAGCGCCTTTTATTATCGCTTCATCTAATTTACTGTTCGAAAGTTTAAGTTCTCCCTTAGCTCCGATTCCAGAGGGGACATATATAAAAAGCCTGTCTATAATATTCTTTAATTCCGACTTTATCTCATCAAGTGTGATAGAGGTTCTTATTAAACGAATGCCGCAATTTATATCAAATCCGATCCCGCCAGGTGAAATTACACCATTTTCAGGATCAATTGCGGCAACTCCCCCTATAGGGAAACCGTAACCGGAATGTCCATCTGGCATGCAGATAGCATACTTTTCTATTCCTGGAAGCATTGCAACATTAGTGATCTGATCAAATACAGCATCATCCAGATTTTGGAACAATTCATCTGTTGCATATATTCTTGCAGGAACACGCATACCCTGTTTGAAGCATCTGGAAATCTCAAATAAACTATCACCTATTTTCTTTATATGATCCGATTTCATAATCAAATTTTTATTAAGAAAAAACGCAAGTGTTCACCTTAACAAGTTTAAGGTTTACATTAAGATATTATTAAATGATCATTATTTGCAATGTTTTTTCTTTTGGGTATGTAGCAATATTTAATTTAATGAGTTTAGTATTTACTTTAATACTTATAATTTTGAATATATAGATACAGGGCTGAATATATTTTTTTCCCTTCAATTTTATTGTGTTTTTAAATATATATCATCAATTTGTTCAAGGCTAGTATAAAGAAAATCATAACTTTTGATGAAATTCTATAGTCAAAATATTTAAAATCAAAGAACATTTTATAAAATTTCTTATTTTTTCATTTTATCTTGACATTTTTTATTTCTTTTTCATGCTTGTAAAAGTTAAGAAATAATAATAGAAGATAATAGAATATTATATAGGAGGCACAATGATGGAGGTTCATTCGCATGAGTTGCTGGTAGTTGGCGGAGGCCTTGCTGGTAATAGAGCTGTTGATGAAGCCGGGCTTATGGGAGTTGATGTTGGTTGGATTTCCAAGATATATCCAATCAGATCTCACTCAGGGGAAGCTCAGGGTGGAATAAATGCATCACTCGGCAATAATCCGGAAGGCAAAGATGATAGCGCAGAAAGACATGCATATGATACTGTTAAGGGAAGTGATTTCCTTGGCGATCAGGATGCAATAGAGCTAATGACACAAGAAGCTCCAAGAAGGATTTATGAATTAGAAAATTGGGGTTGCCCCTTTTCGAGAGAGGAAGATGGCACTATTGCCCAGCGTCCTTTTGGAGGCGCTGGTTTCCCAAGGACATGTTACGGCTCTGACAGAACAGGTCATTTTATTTTGCATACTCTTTTTCAAAAATATCTGACTTTAAAAGATACTATTTCTTTATACGACGAATATTACGTTGTAGGTCTTATAATGGACAATAAGGTTTGCAAAGGGGTAACATGTCTGAATATGCGTACTGGCCAATTGGAAGCCATTCTTGGACGAGCAACAATATTTGCAACAGGTGGATCAGGAAGAATTTACGGTAACACTACAAATTCGTATAGTTCCACAGCCTTAGGAATTACTATACCCTACTGGGAAGGAATTCCATTAAAAGATATTGAGTTCTTTCAGTTTCATCCAACCGGAATTGTTGGTAAAAATATATTAATGACTGAAGGAGCTAGAGGAGAAGGAGGCTATCTTATAAATAATGAAGGCGAAAGGTTTATGAAGAAATATGCGCCAAATTTTATGGAGATAGCGCCAAGAGATATGGTAGCTCGGTCTATTACAACAGAAATTCTGGAAGGTCGCGGCATTAACCAAAGAAACTATGTACATCTCGATCTAAGGCATCTTGGAGCCGAGAAGATAAAAGAAAGACTTCCAGGTATTAGAGAAATCTGTATGGATTTCTTGGGTATAGATCCAATTAAAGAGCCAATCCCTATACTGCCTTCTGCACATTATACTATGGGTGGGATCGATGTTGATAATGATTGTAAATCAGAGGTTGAAGGATTCTATGCCTGTGGAGAGTCCGCTTGTGTAAGCGTGCATGGAGCTAACCGGCTTGGCGGGAATTCCTTATTAGAATGTCTAATTTTTGGCGCAATTGCAGGAGAATCTGCAGCAAAATCTGTAAAAGGAAAAGGCGCCCCTAAAAAGGATAAACAGATAGAAAAGGCAGTTAAAAAGACTGAGAATGATCTTAAAGAGCTCTTTAATCGTGGTGGCACAGAGAATCAGTACCATATAGCAGATGAGCTTCATGAAATAATGGATACTAAGGTTCAAATATATAGGAATAAAGAAGATCTGGAATTAGCATTAAAGGGCATAAAGGAGTTGCAGGAACGTTTTAAGAAAATAAGATCAGTATCGCCAGGCAATGTGTTTAATTATGACAAAACCTGGACCTTAGAGATAAAAGCTAATCTTGATGTTGCAGAAGCAATTACATTAGGCGCTTTAGAAAGAAAAGAGTCTCGAGGCGCTCATTTTAGAACTGACTATCCCAAACGAGATGATAAAAAATGGATGAAACATACAATTGCAAGATATACACCACAAGGACCAAAGTTATCTCACAAAAAAGTATCTGTAACAAAGTGGCAACCTGAAGAGAGGAGGTACTAGGATGGTTAATTTTAAGATATTGCGTTTTGACCCTGAAATTGATAAAAAACCTTATTATGATGAATTTAAGGTTCCAGTTGAAAAAGATACAACTATTTTAGAGGGATTATTTTATATTTTAGAGAATCTGGATACCAGCCTTGCTTGGAGATGTTCCTGCCGGGCTGCTGTTTGCGGTTCATGTGGTATGAAGATAAATGGCAGATTCGGTCTTGCCTGCAAAACACTTGTTCAAAATCTAAAGTCAAAAACAATTACAATAGAGCCCTTAGCTCATCTTCCTTTGATTAAAGATCTTGTAGTTGATATGACTGACTTCTATAAAAAATACGATGTTGTTGAACCATACCTCATTCCAAAAGAGATACCCCCGGAGAATAAGGAATTTATCCAATCTCCAAAAAGCAGGAAGGGAATAGATGGGCTTGTAGAGTGTATATTATGCGGTTCATGCTATGCGGCATGCACAATATGCCACTGGGATGAAGATTTTCCTGGCCCATTTGCATTCCTAGCAGCTGATGCCAAGCTTAAAGATGAACGTGATGAAAAGGGCAAAGAACGGATACTACAACTTGTTTCAGAATCTGGAATATGGCGCTGCCATACAGAGTTGCAATGTACAGAGGTTTGCCCCAAAACTCTCAAGCCTACAGAAGCGATAAATCATCTAAAAAGAGAAGCTGTAAAGTATCGTTTCACATCAGAAAAGGGTAAAGAACTACAAAGAAAGGAAAAGGAAGAAAAAAAGGCTGCTACTGCAATAAAAGAAGAACCTTTAATGGAAAGAAAAAGTTTTTTAAATACAATTTTTTATGGTGGAGCAGGGCTTATTGCAGCAGCTTTTGCTGGAATGTTCACTTTACCTCTAATTAATAAACAGTTACGTGGATGGGTTACAGGATGGATCAAGGCAGGGCCTGTGCCAAAACTTACAGTTGGAAAGCCAGTTGAAGTTCTTTATAATAAACAAAAATGGGAAAAAGGACGACTGGTTACATATCCCAAACGAGCATATATTGTAAAAAATGAACAGGGGAAGATCAGCGCTATTGATCCAACTTGCACTCATCTAGGTTGCATCTGCTATTGGGAAGAGTCTATTCGTAACTTTTTATGTCCCTGCCATGGCGGCGCATTTGACCTTGAGGGGAATGTAACTTTAGGACCTCCGCCAAAACCGTTAGCAAGATTTGATGTAAAGGTTGAGGGTGGAATGCTCTATATACGTAGCGAGGAGGAAGTGTAAACTATGGAGGTAAAAGAGAAAAAAAGTTGGATAGAGGATCGCTTTGCATGGGATTTCTTAAAAGAGAAGGTTATTTATAAACCACTTTCCAAAGATATTGGGTGGTGGTATACCTTAGGTTCTATATGTCTTTTCCTGTTGGTCTCACAGGTAATTACAGGTATCATCTTGGCTTGTAACTATGTGCCAACATTAGAAAATGCCTATAGCAGTGCTCAGTATATCCAGAACGAAATGGCCTGGGGTTGGTTAATCAGAGGTGTGCATCATTGGGGTTCCAATCTTATGGTGATAATAGTATTCATTCACATGGTGCGTGTATTTTTTCATGGAGGATATAAAAAACCTAATGAGGTTACTTGGATAGCTGGTGTTTTCCTTATGGTTCTAACTATTGCAATGGCTCTTACAGGTTATATTCTGCCATGGACAGATATATCTTATTGGGCTGCAACTATCCTTTCAACATGTTTCGAGTATATGCCAATTGTCGGATCATGGTTTGCTAATATAGTAGGTGGTAAAGAAGCAGGTGGTGTCACTATTGGAAGATATGCCGCATTTCATATGATACTTCTTCCCCTTATTCTTGGTGGATTTGTTGTAATTCATATACTACTTATCCAGCTTCATGGAGAAAAGGGTCCTCCTCCTAAAAAGGGGAAAGACGTGGGCACACAACCATTCTTCCCGTTCCAATTAACCAAGGATGTTGTTGTATGCTTTATCACATTAGTAGTTTTAATATTGCTTGCAAAATATGTTGGTGTCCATGAAGTAAAAGCTGCAGCTCCCCTTGCTGATATCGATTCTGTTCCGAAACCAGAATGGTTTATCCTGTTCGGATATGAGATGTTGAAGATGTTTACAGGCAAATGGATAATAGTATTCCTAACCGTTATTCCTATAGTCGGTGGTTTATTAATAATCCTCTTGCCATTCTATGATAAAAATGAAGAAAATGCTTATACTAAGAGACCTCTTGCAATCTCATGTGGAGTATCTATTCTTCTTATACTGGGTTATCTTACTCTGATTGCACATGTATCTTCACCTCTACCTGGAAAATTCTTTGCTCCAGATCGTAAATTAAAGTCTAAGGAACTTGCTGGGATGGCATTATTCGAGAAAAATGTATGTTATTCCTGTCATAGTATTAAGGGAATAGGAATGAAACATGCTCCGGATCTGTGGAAGGTTGGAGCAAAACGCGATCTGGATTATATTAAAAAGCTATTAAAAGATCCAGATAGTGTACTTGGTAAAGGCCAAATGGTAAAGTACTACATGGACGAACATGATATAAATGCACTTGCCAGTTATTTAATAAGTATCGATTTTATGAATTATAATGAGAAAATTATTAAACCTGAAGTATTTCGTAACGAGTATAAAAAATACAGATCGAATCTTTCATCCAAGTAAATAATAAGTAAATATCTAAAGATATCACTCTGAATTTATTTCAATCGAACTATTCAGGTTTATATACAGAAAAAAAGATTTCGAAAATTACTAATATTTGTTTTTTGATAACAGGGAGGCAGAGAATGGGAGAAGTGAAAAATTCTAATAAAATTATTAGGAAAAGGGAAATATTATCACTTTCCGAGTGGCGTACCACTCAGGTAGGAATGTGGGCTTGGCTTTTACAGAGATTTACAGCATTGGGTATAGTTATCTTTGTAGCTCTTCATCTTATATATCCATATCAAGTTATTATTCAAACATTAATGGCTTTTTGTGTATGCATGCATGCTGTTTTAGGTCTACGTGTGATTATTCTAGATATTAGCAAGAGGGTAGTTTTACAAAAGATATTATTCAGTCTGCTTGCCGTTTTAGGGATAGTTCTATTCTATTTAATCCTAAAACTAAGGATATTCTATTTCTAAATACACAAAGACTGAATGCATATAAGGAATTATCTTTATTGTATTTGAGATATTTTTCCCGTAAATCACATTTATAAATTAGAAGTTAAAAGGCGCTGCCCAAATTACTATTTTAGCAGCGCCTTTTCTACACCGTATTCAATACACTAAAATTAAACACTCTCAATAAGAAAAGAAAGCTACTTAATAACTATCTTTTCTTTTTTCTATATCGATAATAATACAATAACATTATCAGATCCAACTGTATAGAATAACCTGATTTTTCCAATTCTGTATCAATAAAAAAGGTATTCATTTTATCAACAGTAAAAGGCATTATATTCACAATAAAGAAGAATGGAATATTATTAATTATTATTGACGAATGTGTCATCTTAACTACTATCATATCTAATCTTACGATAATTATTTAAAAATGGGGTTTTATGGAGTTCAGGTTTTGTCCTCTTTGCGGAAACCCTTTGCAAAGAAGACAGGGTAACGACAGAGTAAGACTATATTGTAGTCAATGCCAAAAGACTCATTATCGCAATCCTACAGTCGGTGTAGCCGTTATTCTGCTAAAAGATAAAGAATTACTACTTGTTAAACGGATCGGTTCTTATGAAGGGATGTGGTGCATTCCATGCGGTCATGTTGAGTGGGGGGAAGATATTAGAATAGCAGCAAAACGTGAATTTAAAGAAGAAACCGGACTGGAAATTGAGATTGGTGATGTATATACAGCACATTCCAATTTTCACGATTTAGAAAAGCAGACAGTCGGAATATGGTTCTGGGGTAAATGCATAGGAGGTGAGCTAAATGCCGGTTCTGATGCAAGTGAAGCGCAATTTTTTCAATTAGAAGACTTACCAAAGGATATGGCATTCCCAACTGATCTTCTTGTGTGTGATCAATTATTGCATGACCTAAAGTCCGGCAATCTGTCAAGATAGATTAAAACTAATAGAATATCTGATCATATTTCAGAGGCACCTCTTATAAACATATTATAACAAGATTTAAGTAAACATTATTATATCAAATAAGCAATCTTATGTCAGTTGAGTGTCGGAATATATTATTTGGAGGGGAATAATGAAAAAGATAATTATAGTTTTAGTTGTAATTCTATTTTTAACCCTGTTTTATGTATTTAAACAAATTAACAACTTTATGGCTGTCTCTCAGGGAGAAGAAATAGCAGAATATTCAAATCCTCAAAAAGCGCTTATTGTAATCGATGTTCAGAGAGATATCACAGAGGCTCCCGACTTGGTAAAGACATCGCCAAAGAAGCCCCAGAAGTAACCAGAAACCAGTCCTAGATAGTATTGATAGCCGAAGAAGGTTACGGGGAAAACAACGACGGCAAAGATAGACAGTG
>JAXHTB010000192.1:0-7378 GCA_034190185.1 Spirochaetota bacterium
CATATAGTCAATCCTCTTGCCGAATCCATAGGTTGTTAATACAAAAAGAGAAGATTTACTTCTTACTATATCCATCCCAATAATAACATCCTCTTTATCAAGCCTCATGCCGATCACACCACCTGCAACACGTCCCATAGACCTCATCTTTCCAATATCTGTTCTTATTAGTAAACCATTTTTCGATGCTATTACTATATCATCCTCTTTGCCTACTACCTTTACCCCAACAAGATCATCATCGTTTTTTAAATTTAATGCAATAATTCCACCCTTCTTCACATTTGCAAACTGATTGACTGAAATCTTTTTTAATATTCCTCTCTTTGTTATCATGGCAATATATTCTTTTGCCTCAAAATCAGCAACTGAGCATATAGCTGTAATCTCCTCGCCAGAAGAAAGGTTAATAATACCCTTTAATGATTTACCTCTGCTAGTTTTAGAGGCTACAGGAATTTCATATGTTTTTAAAGCAAAAACCTTTCCTTTGTTTGAAAAGAGAAGAAAAGTATCGTGGGTTCTTGCAATCATCATCATATTTATAAAATCTTCCCTTTTATTGGACATGGTTAAAACACCTTTCCCACCTCTCTTCTGTTTTTTAAAGGTATCAATTGCAAATCTTTTAATAAATCCATCCTTAGATATATTAACTACAACATCCTCATCTTTAATAAGATCTTCAGTGTTAAAGATAGTTGAACTTTCTCCGCCTAATTCAATCTCAGTTCTTCTTTTATCTGCAAACTTATCACGAACAGCAAGCATCTCATCCTTAACAATATTTAATATTTTCTTGTCGCTAGCAAGGATAGCCTTAAGCTCTTTGATCCGTTTTTTAAGTTCCTCTAATTCTTCAATTATCTTTTTAACCTCAAGACTGGTAAGCCTTTGCAGTCTCATGTCTAGTATGGCTTTTGCCTGTTTCTCAGAAAGGCTGAATCTTTTAATAAGTCTTATCTCAGCATCTTCAACTGTACTGGAAGATCTTATTATCTTTATAACCTCATCTATATTGTCCAGAGCGATCTTCAATCCCTCTAAAATATGCGCTCTTTCTTCCGCTTTTCTTAATTCATACTGAGTTCTCCTTGTTATTATGATCTGCCTATGGGATATATATTTCAAAAGAATGCTTTTTATATCAAGTATCTTAGGTTCTCCACCCACAAGGGATAGTAGAATAATTCCAAAGGATGTTTGTAGATTTGTATGTTTGTACAATTGGTTTATTATAACGCTGCTGTTAGCATCTCTTTTACACCCAACAACAATGCGAAATCCGTTTCTATCTGATTCATCCCGAAGTTCAGAAACCCCCTCAATGATCCTGTTATTAACAAGGTCTGCGATTCGACTAACTAGATCAGCCTTGTTTACCTGGTACGGTATCTCTGATATTATTATAGACTCCCTTCCTTTTATATTCTCCTCAATGTCAATCTTTCCTCGTACAATAATACTTCCTCTGCCAGTACTGTAAGCCTTAAAAATGCCATCAGTTCCCATGATAATTCCAGCTGTAGGGAAATCAGGACCCTTAATGATCTTCATTAACTCCTTTATGTCGATATCAGGGTTATCGATAATCGAAACTGTTCCATCAACTATCTCTGAAAGATTATGCGGAGGGATATTTGTAGCCATACCCACAGCAATGCCCGAAGATCCGTTAACTAATAGATTTGGATATGCTGTAGGTAGAACTACAGGCTCGTTTCTCGATTCATCAAAGGTTGGCGTAAAATCTACTGTATCCTTATCAATATCCTTTAACAGGTTTTCGGAAAGTTTAGTAAGTTTGGCTTCTGTATACCTGTATGCAGCCGGAGGGTCTCCATCAACAGAACCAAAATTTCCCTGCCCGTCAATTAACGGCATGCGCATTGAAAATTCCTGCACCATTCTAACCAATGTGTCATAAACTGCAGCATCGCCATGAGGATGATAATTACCTATAACCTCTCCAACTATTTTAGCTGATTTTACATAAGGGCGTTCGCTTCTCCAAGCTCTTTCATTCATAGCGAATAATATTCTTCTATGAACAGGTTTTAAACCATCCCGGACATCAGGAAGGGCCCTTCTGACAATTACGCTCATTGCATAGTCAATATATGAACTCTGCATCTGATCTTCTATTTCAACATCTATTACATTCTCTTTGTTTTCTTCTTTATCCTTCTTTGTCACACCTTATACCTCAACTATAAATAATTAGGCCCTTTTACAGATCAAGATTGCTGACATTCTTTGCATTTTCTTCAATAAATTTTCTTCTAGGTTCTACTGCATCACCCATAAGGATTGAAAATATATTTTCAGCCTCTATATCATCTTCCATTTGTACTCTTAATATAGTTCTTCTCATAGGATCCATAGTTGTTTCCCAAAGCTGATCAGGATTCATCTCGCCAAGACCTTTATATCTTTGAATTACATACTTCGATTTTTCTTGCTTTTTTACTATCTTTTCTCGCTCTTCTTCACTATATGCATAAAAGATATCTTTTCCTACTTTTACACTATATAGAGGCGGCTGAGCAATATAGAGATAACCGGTTTTTATAATTTCCGGCATATACCTGAAAAAAAGCGTAAGGAGCAAAGTTCGTATATGTGAGCCATCAACATCAGCATCAGTCATAATTATAATTTTATGATATCTCGACCTCGAAATATCAAACTCGCTGTTTCCAATTCCAGCGCCTATGGCAGTAATTATTGTTTTAATTTCTTCATTAGAAAGAATTTTATCTAACCTTGATTTCTCAACATTTAATATTTTTCCTTTTAACGGCAATATTGCCTGAAATTTTCTGTCTCTGCCCTGTTTGGCTGATCCTCCAGCAGAGTCGCCCTCAACAAGATATAATTCACAAAGTGAAGGATCCTTTTCAGAGCAATCAGCAAGTTTGCCAGGAAGAGTATCACTTTCAAGGGCATTTTTTCTTCTCATAAGGTCTCTAGCTTTTCTTGCAGCGAGTCTTGCCCTTGAGCTCTGAATACATTTCTCTAAAACAGCTTTAATTGCCTGAGGATTCTCCTCAAAATACTGACTTAGGTTTTCATTTGTTGCAGATTCAACAATGCCTTTTACCTCACTATTACCGAGTTTCATCTTGGTCTGCCCCTCAAACTGAGGATCAGTTAGCTTTACACTGATTACAGCAACCAGACCTTCCCTTACATCATCACCAGAAAAAAGCGCCGGCAATTTCTTATCAAGTCCTTCTTTTTTTAAAAATTCATTAAACACCCTTGTAAGCGCAGATTTAAAACCAGAAAGATGAGTTCCACCCTCTTTTGTATTTATATTATTTGCAAAGGAATAAACAGTTTCTGTATATGTATCAATATATTCCAATGATATCTCAATATCTACATTATCCTTTAATGCATGGAAATATATCGGTTTTTTTGTGATAGACGTTTTATTCTCGCTTAGATGCTGAACAAAAGACGTAATTCCTCCCTTATATTGGAATACATGCTCTCTGCCCTTACCTCTTAAATCTTGCAACTTTATCCTTACTCCTGCATTCAGAAAAGCAAGTTCTCTTAACCTTTTAGATAAAGTATCAAAATTAAATTCAACTACCTCAAAAATTTTACTATCCGGTTTAAAAAGGATTTTTGTTCCTTTTTTAGTTGTATTTCCAATTTCCTTAACATTTTCATTAACATTACCATAGCTATAGGTTTGAGCATATATTTTACCGTTTCTGTAAACATTAACAGTTAAACTCTCAGAAAGGGCATTTACTACTGAGACGCCAACACCGTGTAAACCTCCTGATACCTTATAGCTTTTATCATCAAATTTTCCTCCTGCATGAAGTTTTGTAAGCACTATCTCAACAGCTGACTTTTTATAAACAGGATGTTTATCTACTGGAATGCCGCGTCCATTATCCATAACCTCAATAGAATTATCTTTATTTATTTTTACGATGATAGAATCGCAAAATCCTGCAATAACCTCATCAATTGAATTATCTACAACCTCATATACTAGGTGATGAAGTCCATGTGTATCTGTAGAACCGATATACATAGCAGGTCTTTTTCTAACTGCCTCAAGACCTTCAAGTACTTGAATGTTATCTGCTTTATAACTGCTTGGCATTGATCTTCTCCATATCTTAGTTGTCTCCTTATTTAATATTATTTGGGTTTAATCATTATAATATCATTCATAACGCTTATTTCTTCAGTTGCCCTATTTATAATTGTATATGGGCTAATACTACTGCTGATAATATTATTATTATTATAGACTATGATCGATTTATCTTCCTGTTTTATATGTTTAATATATGCTGCATTTTCTTTTGACATCATTATTGTTTCTGCATTAAATATACCAATTATCTCCTTGTCAGATACAACCCTTCTATTTCCTATATGAATATACATTTTACTACCTATGTCTAAGCTTTTCTAATTTTAATTTATTAAGCTTTTAAAAATTTTGCAGTTTACTTTTTATTATGTTGACTTCTTTTAGTATAATATAAATTTTATTTATCTTTTTTCCAGTTTAAAGTCTTCACCTCTACTTTTAACTTATCTACCACCTCAAATTCAATTGTACTGTTAACTCTATCAATTATATTATCCCTCATCATTGAAATCTCATTTGAATAAACGGAGTGATCTGTATTAACAAATAATGTTCTTTTAAATAATCTATCCGGAAAGCTGTGAGTTGATATCATTTCACCGACAATCTTTGGCCATAACTCGCGGATATTTTCAATTAAAAATGAATCCCTTAAATCTAGGTCATCAATTATTGAAGGTAGCAAAGAACCAAAGGAAACTATATATCTCTTTCTTTTCTGGTTTATTGAGAACTTCATGCTTCCTTGATAACTCCATTTTGTTCAACAAGAAAAACTTTGTTATTAAAAAAATCGTTATAATTTATCAGACTGTTGTTTACCATTGTAATTATTACTTGATTTTTATTCATTATAATATTTACAAAATTTTCTCTTCTGTTTTTATCCAATTCCGAAAAAATATCATCTATTAAAATTACAGATCTTTTCCCTGATTCTCCTTCAATATAGTTATATTCAGCAATCTTAAGCGCTATTGAAGCTGTCCTGTTTTGCCCCTGAGATGCATAATGTTTTAAGTTTATATCGTTTATATTTAGAAAAAGATAATCATCCCTTTGAGGTCCAATACTAGTTGAGCATGTTATTATATCTCTTTTTCTTCTGTTCAATAATTCTTTTTTAATATTATCCTCATCAAAGGACTCAATTAATGAATAATATTCGATTTTAGGAGAATCATCATAATTCGAAATCTTCAAATAGATATCATTATAATAATTGTTAAAAGTATATAAAAATTTTCTCCTTTTTTCAAGGATAATCGATGCCTTTTCAGCAAATACGGCATCCCAAACCTCAAGTTCATTATAATCATTAGATTTTGATTCCCTGATTTTCTTAAGCACACTATTTCTTGATGATAATATTTTCTTAAAGTCATTTAAACACCTAAAATAAATTTTATCTATTTTTGATATTAGACCATCAAAATATTTTCTTCTAATATCTGGTGTTCCCTTAATAATATATATATCATCAGGCGATAAGATTATAGTTAATAGCTTTCCATAAAATTCTGAGGATGATTTAATATGATTCCCATCTATACTTGCTCTTTTTTTTAGTCTGCTTGACTCAATCTCACACCCTACTTCAAACATTGTATAATCGCTGTTTAAAACCTTTGAACAGCAGTAGTATGAATTCTCACCCCATTTTATTATTTTATTATCTGAAACCCCCCTAAAGGACCTTATGTTTGAAGTGATTGATATTGCTTCTAAGATATTTGTTTTTCCTGTGGCATTTGGACCGATTATAAAATTAATTCCTGATGTAAAAAAAAGTTCAGCCTTGCTATAGTTTCTGAAATTTTTTATAAGTATATTATCTATATACATCTAGTTGCCTTTATTAACCGTGTTTAACAACCAATAATTGAGAAAAAAATATCAATATATCAAATGGGTTATAATATTTTTATAATTAAGTTGCAGCATTTAAAATCTCAAAATTATTATTTCTTATGAAGGGGCATTATTATAGACATGTAATTTTTATCATTATCCGGAGTGAATGTAACTGGACTCATCTCGCCTGTTACACCAAGTGAGGTAATGCTTGAATCAATTTCTTTTATCGAATCCATTACGAATTGAGCATTTATACCTAGTGATATTTCTTCATCAGAATTTGACTCAATAGGTATTTCTTCAATAAATTCTCCTAAATCAGATGCCCTTGCTTCTATTATTAGTGAATTTTTATTAAAATTCATATAAATCTTATATGCTGGTTCTTTTGTAAAAAATATTGCTCTTTTAATAGAATTTAATAATCGATCTGTTTCAATTGATACATTTATTTTGTACTCGACAGGAACAACCTGTTTCCAGTTTGGAAATTGTCCATCCACAACTCTTGATATTATTTCAGTTTCGTCAACCTTAAAGAAATATTGGTTATTTTTATATACAAATTTACATTTCCCTTTACTTCCTAAAATTCTATACAACTCATTGGCTGCCTTAAGAGGAATTATTATATCACTTTCTGTAGATAATTCATTATCTACATCTTTTGTAATAATAGCCAATCTCCTCGAATCAGTGCCGACCATAGTAATACTGTTCAAGGAATCTGATGTAATCTGAATTCCGTTTAAAACAGGTGATAATTGATCTGTTGCAGAAGCATATATAACCTTTTTTATCATCTCTTTCATAACGCTTTGATCAATTTCAAAAGCATTATCCTCATAAAAAATAGGAATTTCAGGAAAATTCTCTGCAGAAGCTCCTATAAGTTTTGAATTAGCATTTATTTCCTTAGATTTAGTTTTGATCTTTATTAAATATGAATCGTCAATATCCAGTTCAACCAGCCCTTTTGGCAATTCTTTAATTATACCTGATAACATACTACCGTTAGCAATAAAAGAATCTTCTGAATCAGAAGACGCTTGTAATCTTGTTCTGATTCCTATATCATTATCTGTTGATACGATCTCTATTTCATCTTTAATAATATTAAACAAACAATTTGAAAGAATTACATTGATATTTTTTGGAGAAATTATAGAATCTGCAATATTTATTGATTGTACTAATGAATCTTTTTCTACCTCTATTTTCATATTATGTCCTTTAATAACTAATAGTAACTATTAATAATAAAATAATAATTAATAGTAATATTAGTATTAGTAGTAGTCTGTCTGGATATGTTGATAAATATCCTAACTGCTGATAAATTGAGTGGTTACAATATATGAATGTTGTTAATAAATGAATATAATTTTTTAT
>JAXHTB010000193.1:0-7321 GCA_034190185.1 Spirochaetota bacterium
TAGAAAACATTCAAAATAGACTAATGGATGCCGGGTACATC
The DNA here is from genome assembly GCA_034190185.1 of Spirochaetota bacterium. Taxonomy (GTDB): domain Bacteria; phylum Spirochaetota; class UBA4802; order UBA4802; family JAFGDQ01; genus JAXHTB01. The sequence continues at coordinate 42 of JAXHTB010000193.1, forward strand.
TGCAGCAATCAGATCGCAAACACGCTTTATCTTGCTTATCATCTTTGCAAACCCATCCTAATTGAAGGGCCTGCTGGTGTTGGAAAGACAGAACTTGCAAAGACCACAGCCTCTCATCTTAAACTGCCCTTAATAAGGTTGCAATGTTACGAAGGGCTTGATGAATCTAAGGCGCTTTATGAATGGAAATACGGCAAACAACTGCTATACACTCAAATGCTGAAGGATAAACTGAATGATATAGTCAAGGGATCCAACGGATTAGAAGCCTCAATAACAAAACTTCATCAATATAACGATATATTTTTCTCCAAAGAATTTATCGAACCAAGGCCGATCCTTAAAGCGCTTCAGGAGAGGCATGGATCTGTTCTGCTTATAGATGAAGTAGATAAATCTGATGATGAGTTTGAGGCATTTCTACTGGAAATACTTTCAGATTTTCAGGTATCAATTCCTGAAATAGGAACAATTCCTGCCGTATCTAAACCCTTTGTATTTCTAACAAGCAATAATACAAGAGAGATGAGTGATGCCTTAAAACGCCGATGCCTGCATCTCTATATTCCGTATCCTGATGCTAATCTTGAAAGCGAGATTATCCGGATACGAATTCCTGGCATTTCTTTAAGTCTTAGAAATCAAATGGTATCTTTTATTCAGCAGATAAGAGAGTTGGATATAAAAAAGCCGCCTTCTATAAGTGAAGTTATAGACTGGGCAAAAGCGCTGCTACTTCTAAATTCTGAAAATTTGAGTGTTGATCTGGTTAGAGAGACCCTCAATATTTTTATTAAATTTGAGGTAGATATTGATATTGTGGAAGAACATCTTCATGAGATGATGAGAAAAGCATTAAAAGAGAAAGTATAATAATATGGAACAGATGCTTGAAGATTTTATTACAGCTCTCCGCAGCTCTGGAGTAAGGATATCAACTTCCGAAAGTATTGATGCCTTTAATGCAATTAAAATTGTTGGCTACAATGATAAAAAACTTTTTAAAGATTCTCTTCTTGCAATTCTTGCAAAATCATTACCAGAGAAAGAGCTGTTTGAAGAATGCTTTACGCAATTTTTTTCCCATGAAAACTATATTAAACCTGACAATTCTATTGATGAAAGCAAGTTAGTTCCTGATGACCAGAGCAATGGCATTCCGGGAGACTTAGCTCCCCTTACACAAATGATCCTTTCCGGAGACAATGCTGGCCTTTCTGTGTCAATGGGAGAGGCTGCTCGAGCTCTGGAAATTAGCGGAATACAATTTTTTACTCAAAAGGGTTTGTATATGATGCGAATTATGAATCATATGGGAATTCGAGAGCTTGACAAAGATATAAGGCATCTATCTAAGCAGGATGATCCAGTATTATTACAAAAGGCGGATGAGCTTAAAGAAGCAAAAATATACCTATTTAATAATGTAAGAGATTATGTTGAAAGACAATTCTCATTATTTTCTGGTTCTTCAACTGAAGAAGTAATAGAATGGTATTTAAGGAATGTAAAACTGTCAAATATTGAAGAGAGGGACTATAAGCATTTGCAAAAAATAATACAAAAGATGGTGAAGAAACTCAATGATAAACATTCCAGAAGGAAAAAAAAGTATAGACTGGGTCAACTCGATTTTAAAAAAACGATAAGAAGGAATCTCATCTATCAGGGAATCATATTTGAGCCTTGGTGGAAGCAAAAAAAAATTGAACGCCCTGAAATAATTACAATCTGTGATATAAGCAGATCTGTTAAGACTGCCGTGCGTTTCCTTCTTCTTTTTCTATATAGTTTAAATGATGTAGTATCTAAGATAAGTTCATTTATTTTTTGCTCAAATCTTGCTGAGGTCAGCGATATCTTTAACAAATATCCTGTAGAAGAAGCTTTGGAAAGGGTACAAAGCGGGAATGGTATTCCTATTCAGTTAGGCTCAACAGATTATGGTCAGACCTTCCTGGATTTTAAAAACTGCTTTCTTAACAAAGTAACAAAAAAAACAACAATTATAATATTAGGAGATGCCCGTAATAATTTTGGCAATCCTCAATCTGAAATCCTCAAATTGATGTATAAAAGATGTAAAAGGCTTATCTGGCTTAATCCTGAACAGAAGTCTCTCTGGGGAACAGGAGACTCCGAGATGAAAATATATAATCCATACTGTACAATGGTTAAAGAATGCAACACAGTAACTCAACTTGAAAGAATTGTGAACGACCTTGTCAACTATGATTAGTTGTCACATTTATATTGCAGTAAATTAGTTCCAGATCGAAAAAAAAAAAGAACCTAAACATTATTGGTTCTTTACTGGAATCGGGGTGTACGAGACTTGAACTCGCGACCTCCTGCGTGACAGGCAGGCACTCTAACCAAACTGAGCTAACACCCCTCAATATTCATATAATTAATAATAAAATTGGCTTGTTAATTCTGTCAACAAAAAAAGAAAAACTTTTTAGTAAAATATTATAAAGTATTGCTTTTATTATAGATCTGAGTTAAAATGAATAGATTATAATATTGATAAATTGCTGCTAACCGTTTTAAATCTATAATAATAGAAATTTTCAGGAATCTTAAATGTCAAAAAAGATAGTAGATGAAGTGTTAAAAGAAATAAGGAATATAAACAAGGTAGTTGGATCAGAGTCAATTCCACACTCTGATGAATTTTTAAATAAAATTGCTTCTTCTATTGGGATTGGAACAGAGCTTTCTAATTTAATAATCAGGATATTAATAAATTCTCACTATATCTTTGCGATTGAGATAGTCTCCAGGGATGAGTTAAGAAACATTCCTAAGATCGAGGGATATATTGAAGCTAATCTTCGTATTATAAGCGAGCTAAAATCTTATTTCGAAAGTGAACTTATGGTTATGTATGAGACTGAATATCAGAAAAGGCTTCTACCTCATCAGGTTATAAAAGAATTGTTTCCAATTATAAGAAGTCTGAATAACACGCCAATCGGTAGAATTGCCAATAAGGCAATTATGCTAAATGAGTATGAAAGACTACTAGAAACAAAATACTCTGAATATACAGAGGAATGGAAGGCAAATCAACTTCAAATTGAATTAAAAAATGCAAATTTAACAGAGGAACTTGAAAAGCAGAAAATAAAAGAACCTGCACCAGAGGTTAACGACAATTTAGAAAAAGAAAATTTGCATAGGGCGATTGATTCAGAAGAGTACGATGAATTTATGTCAAGAAGCAAGAGCTACCCTATTGAAAAGGTCATTACAATATATGGAGTAGAGTTCTTCATTAGAGTAAACCTGCGGAAATGCAATTTTTCATTATTAAAGGATATTATTGATTCAGGTAAAATGTTTAAAAGGTCTGATCTGTTGATAATAAAAGATATGCTTTCTAAAGTTAAGATGAATATTGACAAAGATCAAAAACTGAGCCAATACGAAAAAGAAATTCAAAGTCTTGAACACAGTATTACTCATAATCTATATTTTAAAGCTGCTCATAAATAAAATACAAATTTGTTACAGCTTTAAATTATTTACCAATTCAATTCTCTTTTTAATTGAAGGATGGCTGTAGAATAAAAATTCAATTATCCTGTTAGGTTCTTTATCTGCCAGATTTATTTTTGCAAGTTTTTCCATACCAGATATAAACGAATCCTTATCTTCAGTTGTTTTAACCGCAAAGATGTCAGCCTTTATTTCAAATCTTCTTGACACCATATTCATCAGAGGCATGGTTATAAGACTAAAAAGAGAAAGAAAGAAAAAAAGGATTGGAATTGCAGCTATATCGTATGTATAAACAAATCCAAATTTATCTAAAGTCCATGCATATAATTGTCCGCAAATATAGAAAGACAGGAGGATTGAGATACTGCTGAGGAATATTCCTTTTACTATATGCTTCTTAGTATAATGCCCAAGCTCATGAGCAAATATAACCTTAATCTCATCTATTGAGAAATTTTCAACAAGTGTATCACTTAGTATAATTCTCTTGCTTTTCCCAATTCCAGTAAAGCCTGCATTTGCCTTTTTGGTATCTTTACTCATATTAAATGTGAAAATGCCCTTAATATTGATATTATACTTTTCTAAAATTGAAGAAATCTCTTCTTTCATTTCTTCATTCTCAAGTTGTTTAAATTTGTAAAATAATGGAAAGATTATTATTGGGGCGATACGAGCAAGAACTATGGCAACAAGTATAACAAAGACACTGAAATAAAGCCACCAGTCATCACCGACAATTCTTAGGGTATAATAGAAAACAAGCATAATTGGAATACCTAAGCATAAACCAATAAGAAGCGATTTTATTCTTTCCACGATCCATTTATATACTGTTTGATTTGATAAATTATACTTATGTTCCAATATATAACTGGAATATATATCCAAAGGAAGGTCTATCAACTGTGATGCAATACCAACAACAAATAAAAAAAGAAGAAATTGGAGATAAGGATTTTGCACATACTGTTCTATTTGGTTAACAATAATTATTGAAATACCGCTAAAGGCCAGGACCGTTAAGACTATGACTGTTATTACAATATCGATTATTGAAATTGTATTTTTTATTCGATTATATTTTTTTGCGTCATTATCTCTTAATTCATTATTTTCATGATCTAATAGGCTCACTCAACACTCCTTACGATAATAATATATTATTATCTAAAAATTGGTTTTCATTTAAGGGACTTTAAACAATGCTAGTCAAACCCGGGGATTATGATAATAGGCTAATCCTTTAGAAGTCTTCTGATTTCGAAGAATAAGGCTAAAAATTAATAGTTATGAATTATCTTTTACAAACCTTGTAATAATAAAAATAGATCCAAGTAAGATAGTCAAACAATGTGGATCAAAGATGAGCGGGTGATGGGAGTCGAACCCACGCTGCCAGCTTGGAAGGCTGGAATTCTACCACTGAATTACACCCGCATATTATTATGCTAAGAAAATATAGAAACTTTCCTTATAATAATATTATTAAATAATAATAGAATAAAGAGTCAAGTAAAAAATTGTTTTCTATCAATAGAACTTATTAATATTTCAGATTCAATCAATTCGAAGAATTGTCATAAAAGCCTCCTGCGGGATTTCAACTGATCCAACCTGCTTCATTCTCTTTTTCCCTTCCTTCTGTTTTTCAAGCAGCTTTCTCTTCCTTGATATATCACCACCATAACATTTCGCAGTTACATTTTTTCTAAGCGCTGAAATATTCTCCCGCGCAATAATCCTTGCGCCAACTGCCGCCTGTAACGGAATCTTAAACTGGTGTCTAGGGATTACTTCTTTCAGCTTTTCGACTATTTCCTTTCCTCTCTGATAAGCCTTGTCATTATGTACAATAAAGGAAAGTGCGTCAACAGGTTCTCCATTAACCAGGATATCTACCTTTACCATATCTGAAACACGAAAGTCTTTGAATTCATAATCAAAAGAGGCGTATCCACTGGAGCAGGATTTTAGTTTGTCATAAAAATTGAAAACAATTTCAGAAAGAGGCATATCGTAAAGTAACTGTACTCGGTTTGTGTTAATATATTCCATATTCTTATGAATCCCTCGGCAATTCATAACAAGGCTCATAATATTGCCTACATAATCAGTTGGGGTTATTATTGATGCTTCAACATAGGGTTCCTCAATCTTTTCTATTAGACCTGGTTGGGGCATCTTAACTGGATTATCAATAATCTCTGTTTCGAAACCGGTTGTAGTTATCCTGTACTCAACACTTGGAGCTGTAGTAACAAGTGATAGATCAAATTCTCTTTCTAGGCGCTCCTGAACTATCTCCATATGCAGCAAGCCTAAATATCCGCAGCGAAATCCAAAACCAAGGGCGTATGAATTGTCAGGTTCATAGATTAAAGAGGCATCATTCAGCCTGAGTTTTAGCAGAGCATCTTTCAGAGCTTCATAATCATCGCTGAACATGGGGTAAAGACCCGAAAAAACAAAGGGTTTAACATCTTTAAAACCCTTTAAAGGTACAGTAGTTGGTTTATTTGCATGAGTTACAGTATCACCGATCTTAGTATCTGCTACGCTTTTTATTCCAGCAATAATATAACCAACATCACCAGGTTCTAGGATATCCCTCTTCTCTCTGTTTAATCGAAATATACCAACCTCTGTTACACTATACTCCATACCGGTTGAACATAAGGCGATAATATCATCCTTCTTTACATTACCGTCAAATATTCTGACCATTATCACTGCACCTACATATCTATCGAAAAAGGAATCAAAAACAAGAGCCTTTAGGGGTTTGTCCACGCTTCCCTTGGGATAAGGGATATCTTCTATTATCTTTTCAAGAAGTTCATCAATACCTTCGCCTGTGACAGCAGACGTTAAAACTGCCCTGTCAATATCAAGATCAAGTGTGCTTTTTGCGCTTTTCAATGCCCTATCGATGTCTGAATTTGGCATGTCGATTTTGGTTATTACAGGCAGAATCTCAAGATCATTCTCAAGCGCAAGGTATAGATTCGCAATAGTTTGGGCTTCTACTCCCTGAGTTGAATCTATAAGCAGCAGAGTCCCATCACATGCAGCAAGAGCGCGTGAAACCTCGTAAGAAAAATCAACATGCCCAGGTGTATCAATAAGGTTAAATATATATTCCTGATTATTTTTCGCTGTATAGTTTAACGATATAGCGTTTGACTTGATTGTAATCCCTCTTTCACGCTCAATGTCCATAGTGTCCAGTATCTGTTCAGCATGTTTACCTGGCGCAATAAGATGACACTTCTCAATAATTCTATCTGCTAAAGTAGACTTTCCATGATCAATATGCGCAATAATAGAAAAATTTCTTATATGTTTTAGATCCATAGTATCTTTATTTGATGATTTGTTTTGAATGTTTTATCAAAGCTTAGCTTCTCTTTAAATTGCTAATAATTAGATTGAACATTCCTTGAAAGCAAGCACTTTTTCAATGCGCTCTAGGTTCTTCAATGAAGCCTAATACAAATCCTAAATGCTTTTCATATCGATAATGCATATTATAATTATCCTGTTTTAAATATATATATAATAAATAAGGTTTCCTGAAAAAGTCAAATTTATTGCTATATTGTTAAACTTGAGCATTTATAACGTCCAAATAGACGCAGTAAAATTTGGGCAAAAAGAAGCCTTAGCTTCCTTTCAAGATTCATCACCAGAATGATAATGCCTATAACAGATTCACTTGTCTCAGGCAACTTTGCCATTATTCTGGATAATCCATAACGTCTCTTACCTTC
>JAXHTB010000194.1:0-7317 GCA_034190185.1 Spirochaetota bacterium
GTTAATTGAATATTTACATCTCCCTTTCTCTATTATCACCCTTATCTACTTTACTTATATATTTTTTATCTTAAACTGTACAAAAACGAAATAACGCAAATTACTATACTAACAATTATTACGATGTAACTATTACAGATGTTGAATGTCACATTTAAAAAGATGCTATTACAGCAGATTGAATAATTCTGATACATCAATTTAAAGATAGATTAAATTTTAGGAGGAAAGATGAGTTTAGTTCCCATGGTTGTAGAACAAAATGCTCGAGGTGAAAGGGCTTATGATATCTATTCCAGGCTGCTTAAGGATAGAATAATTTTTATCGGAGAAGCAATTGATGATCATATATCTTCTCTGGTCATTGCACAATTGCTTTTCCTGGAGGCTGAAGACCCGGATAAGGATATATATTTATATATAAATTCACCCGGCGGTATAGTGACATCAGGACTTGCCATATATGACACAATGCAACATGTTAAGCCTGATGTAGCAACAATATGTGTTGGTCAGGCTGCTTCTATGGGTTCTCTGCTTTTATGCGCTGGACAAAAAGATAAGAGATCAGCCCTGCCCAATTCAAGAATTATGATTCATCAGCCAATGGGCGGCTTTCAAGGTAAAGCATCAGATATAGAGATTCAGGCAAAGGAGATATTGAAAATAAAACAAAAACTAAATGAGATATATTCTTTGCATACTGGGCAATCGATAGAAAAGATAGAAAAGGATATTGAAGCTGATTATTTCATGTCAGCAGATGAAGCTTTGAAATATAAAATCATTGATAAAGTATTAATAAAAAAATCATGATATATCATATACTATTTAATTTAAGATTCTTTTATTATGTCAAATTAACAAGCTGAAATATCCTATCCTAAAAATTTCTATAGAATGTAATGCCCCATGGCTTGCATTTTCTTATGTAGACCTTCAAAATAGAATTAGTATAAATGAAACGCAAGTCTTTAAGTAATCAAAAAAAATGTATTTCAAAAAATTCCCCTTTTTTCATTAAGGGATAATGATTATATTTATAATGTAATTATTAGGAGATGATGTGGTTTCAAAAAAGAAAAACGAAAACGACAAGCTCTCATGCTCATTCTGCGGAAAACAACAGAGTCTTGTAAAAAAACTGGTCGCAGGACCAGGTGTTTATATTTGTGATGAATGTATAGAACTTTGCACAGAAATTGTGACAGAGGATTGGGAAGCAAATTATATCAATGGCGAAAAGGGATTAAATGATCTTTTAAAGCCCAAAGATTTGAAGGCAATACTGGATCAGTATGTCATTGGTCAGGAAAATGCTAAGAAAGTGCTTTCAGTTGCTGTCTATAATCATTATAAACGCATTGCTAACTGCCATAGTCTTAAAAAAGATGATGTAGAACTGGAGAAAAGCAATATATTGCTAATAGGACCTACTGGTTCTGGAAAGACATTACTTGCTCAAACCCTTGCCAAAATATTAAAAGTACCTTTTGCTATTGCAGATGCAACTTCATTAACTGAAGCAGGTTACGTTGGCGAAGATGTTGAAAATATTCTCTTAAGATTAATTCAAAATGCTGATGGAGATGTAAAAAGGGCTGAGATAGGAATTATATATATAGATGAAATTGATAAGATATCGAGGAAATCTGAAAATCCATCTATAACAAGAGATGTATCTGGCGAGGGTGTCCAACAAGCTCTGCTAAAGATTATTGAGGGCACAGTAGCAAATGTCCCTCCCCAGGGAGGACGAAAACATCCTCATCAGGAGTTTATATCCATAAATACAAAGAATATACTTTTTATTTGTGGAGGAGCCTTTGTTGGACTTGATAAAATTGTACAACAAAGGATTGGAAATAAAATGATGGGATTTGAGGCTAATATTAAGACCATCAAGGATATAGAAGTTACAAGATTTCTTGAGGACCTCTTTACTCAAGATCTTGTTAAATTTGGTCTTATTCCGGAATTGGCAGGCAGGCTTCCAGTAATATCAGTACTTAAGGAATTGGACAAGGAAGATCTTAAAAAGATACTAATTGAACCTAAAAATGCCTTAATCAAACAATACATTCAGATGTTTTCATTTGAAGATGTTGATCTGATATTTAAGGATGAAGCCATTGACGAGATCGCAAACGAAGCGCTTGAGAAAAAGTCAGGGGCGAGGGGTTTACGCGCTGTTCTGGAAAAAGTAATGCTTGATCTAATGTATGATATCCCGTCAGCATATAACATTTCAAAGGTAATAATTCAGGAAGGTCTGATTTCAAAAAAGAAAAAACCTAAGATTATTTATAAAAAAGAAGAAAAAACAGCTTAAGGGCAAAAAAATGAAAAAAAATATAGATTTTAATAATAAACTACCTCTACTTCCACTGAGGGATGTTGTTGTATTCCCTCATATGGTAGTCCCTCTATTTGTTGGCAGAGAAAAATCGATTAAAGCAATTGATTCAGCTATGAACGAAGAGAGGTTGATCGTCCTAGCAACGCAAACTGATGCTCAGGTAGCGCTTCCGCAAAAGGATGATATATATGATGTAGGCACTGTTTCAGAGATACTTCAGCTATTAAAACTTCCAGATGGAACTATTAAAGTTCTTGTTGAAGGACTTGCCAGAGCCTATATAACAAAATTTGAAGAGACTAAAAACGATTTTTTTAGGGTTTCTATAAAAAATATTGATAGAATAGTAGACTTAGATCCAGAGATAACTGCACTTAGACGCACTATTTTAGATATATTCAGTAAATATGTGAAACTTGACAAAAAAGTGCCGGAAGAGGCTTTAGCTACAGTTACAGATATTGAGGATATATCACAATTAACAGATGCAGTAGCTGCATATGTAAATATGCGAATCGATTTCAAACAGGTTCTTCTTGAGATTGGCAATCCTAAAGATAGATTGCAAAAGCTGATTGAGATAATTCAAGGTGAAATTGAGGTTATGCATATTGAGAAAAAAATCCAGGGCAAAGTTAGAAAGCAAATGGAAAAGACTCAAAAGGAATATTATCTTAATGAGCAGATAAAGGTTATAAAGAAAGAACTTGGCCATGGTGATGATGTTGAAGATGAGGCTGTAGAGCTTAAAAACTCAATTGAAAATGCCAAGATGAGCAAAGAGGCTAAGAATAAGGCTTTAAAAGAGCTTAAAAGGCTGGAAAAGATGCCTCCTCTATCAGCTGAATCAGCTGTTGTAAGAAGTTACATAGAATGGTTAAGAGATATCCCATGGTTTAAAAAAACAAGGGATAACAGAGATATAGATCATGCTATGAAGGTTCTTAATGAAGATCATTATGGACTGGATGAAGTAAAGGAAAGAATAGTTGAATTTATTGCAGTTAGACATTTATCAAAAAAAATGAAAGGTCCGATTCTCTGTTTTGTCGGTCCTCCTGGTGTAGGTAAAACATCCCTTGGAAAATCAGTGGCAAGAGCTCTAAATCGAAACTTTGTAAGAATGTCGCTTGGTGGTGTAAGAGATGAAGCTGAGATCAGAGGACATAGAAGAACATACGTTGGAGCACTTCCAGGAAGGATAATACAGATGATGAAAAAGGCTGGATCTGTTAATCCTGTTTTCCTACTTGATGAGGTTGATAAGATGTCTATGGACTTTAGAGGTGATCCCTCTTCAGCTTTACTTGAGGTTTTAGATCCTGAGCAGAATAATTCCTTTGTAGATCATTATATGGAGGTTCCATATAACCTTTCAGATATTATGTTTATTACTACTGCTAATATTCAACATGACATTCCACTTCCACTGCAGGATAGAATGGAAATAATTGAAATTTCAAGTTATACTGAAATTGAGAAGTTACAAATAAGCATGAATTTTCTTCTTGAAAAACAAATTCAAGAGAATGGTCTTGAACATAATAACATTGACTATTCAGAAGATATGATGCTTTATACTATTAGACATTATACCAGAGAAGCTGGTGTTAGAAGCCTTGAAAGGGTTATTGCAAAGGTTTGCAGAAAGATTGCCACAGAAGTAGTAAAAAATGGTAAAGAATTTAAAAAAGTAATAACAGAAGAAATATTAAATGAGTATTTAGGACCTATTAAGTTTAAATTCGGAACAAAAGAACAAGAAAATGAGATCGGCCTTGCTAATGGTCTTGCATGGACAAATGTTGGTGGAGATATCCTCCAAATTGAGGCATCAATGATCAAGGGAAAAGGTAATCTTATTTTGACAGGTAAACTGGGTGAGGTAATGCAGGAATCAGCTCAGGCAGCTTTTACCTATGTACGAGCTAATCAGCAGTTTTATAATATAAAAGAAGACCTCTTTAGAAAATATGATGTTCATCTTCATGTGCCGGAAGGCGCTATTCCAAAGGACGGCCCTTCTGCCGGAATTACAATGGCTGTTGTAATTGCTTCCCTTTTTAGTAATATACCTGTAAGATGTGATGTGGCAATGACAGGGGAAGTAACACTTAGAGGGAAAGTATTACCTATTGGCGGGCTAAAAGAAAAGGTAATTGCAGCACATAGGGGTGATCTAAAAATAGTTTTAGTACCAAAAGAAAATGAAAGAGACTTTGATAAAATCCCGGAACATGTTAGAAATGAAATGACATTCCATCCAGTAAATTCAATGGAAGAAGTGTTTTTTCTTTCTTTAGAAAACCCGGGTAAATTCTTTAAAGATCGCGAAAAAACCAAAAAACTTTATGATAGATGGAAGAGCACCTTGAAAATAGATAATATGGATGAATCATCCACTTGGACAACAGACGAGATTGTGCCGATGTAACCTTTCACAGTCATCCCATCGATTATTATTCAAAATCTTCACTATATGATCCAGTATGTCTGATAAAACAAAAAGGCATACTGGACTTTTATAAATAATATTTTAGTTTCCAATTCGATAAAGATTCAAATCCTAATAAACTATATCAAATCTAATTTCGTTTGAAGCCTTATGCAATAAGTATGATCTATCCTATTGAAATAGATATAATATGCAGTAAAATAATCCAGTGATGGACTCTCCTCAGAATAATATCTATTATATTTCAAAATTTAAAGTTATATAAATTTCCATTCAGTTTAATTGTCTTTTTTTCGATATTTATTATAACAGGTCCGATTCTATAAGCGAGTAATTGACATGTTTAATAATCTAAAAATCGATTTTAATAACTCTCGTGAGGGGAATATACCATTATATGATATTACCTCCAAAAAGCTCGATTATTCTCATAGTTTTGAGAATATCCTCAGAGGTCAGCTAAGGGATGAGCCAACAAATGATTATCATAGTATAAATAATGAAGTAATCGACACAAAGAGAGAATTGAATAAACCTTCAGGAATATCTGATGAAGGGAAGAACAGCAAAATTGAAAATCAATCTCCTGATAATTCACCCATTTCCGAAAAAGATAAGATTAAGAATGCTGAAGACAATCAGGATGATGAAAGCGCAATTAGAAAAACCAAGGATGAAGAAGAAGAAAAGGCAAACAAAATCTCTAAGGATGAAGAAAAAAATAAGAAAATAGATGAAAACGATCATAAAATTTGGGATAATGCAGAGCCACTAAGGGAAGAAAATTTACTTTTATCAGAATGTTTACACCTGCTTCAGGAAATTGCAAACAAGATGCAAAAAGGTGAAGGGAATACAAGAGATCTAAAACAGATAATTAAAAAATTGCAGGAGATTATAACCCTCAAAAAGCATAATAACATGAATAATGAGGAAAATAATCTTGATGAATTATTAACTAGATTAAGGCCACTCCTTAAGAAACTTAACATTGCAAAACCTGAGATTTTAAGAAAATACAATAATGATACCAGGCATATGCATAAACTTCCATCCATTATTGAGCTTAAAGACGAAATTGCTAATCTAATAAAATCGATGAAACAGTATTTGAGTAAACATGGCAAAAATGAAATATCTTCCGCATATGATTTATCAACAAAGAATACAGAGATTTCAGATTTAGAACCCAAAGCTATTAGGAATTCTGAGATAGGTAAACAATTTAATTTAACATTAAATAATAGGGATGAGAGCGCCTTCTCAGATAATAGTGATGCACATAATGGCTATAGATATTATAGAAATATCAGCGAGAATAGCACTAGAAATGATTTATCATTTGTCAATCAAAAGAAAAATAATTTTAATGAGCAACTGCAAAGCATAATTCATAATTCAAAGGTTTTCATAAAGGACGGCAAAAATGGCAGCTTTTCTGTTAAACTATATCCCGAGGAACTTGGGAAAATTGGTGTTAATCTATCGCTAAATAAAGGAATTATTTCAGGACGTTTTATTGCAGAATCTGCAGAAGCAAGAGAGATGCTTGCTGAAAATATATCAGTTATCAAAGAAAGACTTCAAGAGGCTGGAATATCAGTTGGCGAGTTTCAGATAAATGTAAAGGATGACAGAGATGATTGGGATAGCGATTCAAATGAAGAAGTTGCCGAATCCATCATAGAGCACGATGTGAATAATAATAATATATATGAAATAAACTCCAGTAATTTTCACAATGGTGAAATAAATTTAATTATATAGACATCAGGCAGCTTGATAGATGATCTTTTAAAAGCGCATCAAAATTACAATTATTAAAAAATATAATAACAAAAGCTTTGATAAGTAACAACCCTATATCAAGAATTAATAATCGTGAATAACAATGCATTTTGAGTACAGGAGTAAATAATGGATAGTGTACTACCTGCAGCACAAAATAATATCAACACATTTAGAGGCAATCCAGTAGAGAAAAATAATAATGTATTTACAAACAACAATCCGATCAAGAAGGGATTAGGCAAAGATTCATTTCTCAAACTTCTAGTTACAGAATTAACGCATCAGGATCCTGTTAATCCTATGAATGATAGAGAATTTATTTCACAGATGGCACAATTCTCATCACTTGAACAGATGACACAGATAAATAAATCGATACAGTCCCTTAATATGAGCGCACGCGCAGGAGAGGCTTCATCTCTTCTTGGAAAGAATATTGAAGCCCTGCACCCAAAAACAGGGAAAAGGGTAAATGGTATTGTTTCAAAAATCTTCTATAAAGGAAATAATGTTCAACTTATTGTAAATAAGGAAGTGATAGGACTTTCAGACATTCATGCTGTATATCCAGCAGAAAAATCCGATATTAAAAATATAACAGATAAAAACAGCAGGATGAATAATAAGTTTAAAACTAATCCTACTAAAGATATAAATATATATAACGATACTAATATAAGAGAAGGAAAATAATCATTTTATAAAAAATGTA
>JAXHTB010000195.1:0-7298 GCA_034190185.1 Spirochaetota bacterium
CATGTTTTTAAAATAGAATTTCAGACCGTATGGTATTAAATATATAATTCTATAGATTTAGAAAAGAATTTACTATGTTTTATTTTTAATAATTATTAAAAGTAACTTTACAGTTCAAGGGTTACTGAAAATATACAATATTATTTTATTTGAAAAAATATCGTCAATTTATATTTATAACTTATATAATTAGATCTGAATTTATTGGATTTTATCTTTCAAAAAATGTGATTTATCTAAATGCTTATTAGTTATTACCACGTCATTTAAGTAATAATAAATAATTTTATTCAAATTGTACATGAAAGATAATAGAGAACTTAATATATAGTATAAATCGTAAATTCAACTATTTTTTTATTATACTATCATCATTAACGATTCAGTAGGGCTGGCGGGAATTGGTGCTAGATATGTCATTTTATTTTTGCATAAGGAATGTCCCATTTATAAAATATTGTTAAAAAATAATAATAATTTTTCAAAATATCCTCAAAACTTGGAATGTTTTGAAGGGGTATAGGTTTAAAAAGAATAAAAGAAAATCAGTAACCAATTAAATTTTTAAAGCTTGTTAAAACCTTTGTTAAAGGGAAGATTTGGGTTGGTATATATGAATATGTTCCGTAAATATCTTTTTATTTTAATAATAAAAACAAAAAATTCTTATAATAATGATTTAATTCATGTTCCTTATGAACCTTATAATTAAATCCTGATTTTATTTTTTTAATCAACAGTCTATTTATAAAAAGCAGTATCAAGCGCAGTTGCAGCTTCATTTATTGCGTCTTTGGCTTTGTCTATTACTCCATCCATAGAGAGGAATCCGTGGATCATGCTATTATAGCGTGAAAGATAAGCTGAGACTCCAGCTTGTTGCAATCGTTGGGCATATGCTTCGCCTTCGTCCCTTAAGACATCGAAACCGGCTGTAATAATAAATGCGCTTGGAAGACCGCTAAGGTCTTTTGCAAGCAATGGTGACGCATGGATATTTTTACAATCGTCTTCCTTTTCGAGGTAGTGGTCCCGAAACCATTCCATATCTGCCTTTGTTAACCAGCAGCCTTCGGCAAAATTTTCATATGAGACGGTATTAGTATTAGATATGTCGGTTACAGGATATAGAAGCAATTGAAAGATAAGGTCTGGAATTCCCCTGTCGCGAGATAGAATCGACACAACTGCGGCCAAGTTCCCTCCAGCGCTGTCACCTCCAACTGCAATTCTGGTGCTGTCGCAGTCTATAGACTTGGCATTATCGAATATCCATTTTGCAGCATAATAAGCATCATCAATTGCTGCTGGAAATTTATGTTCCGGTGCAAGACGATAATCGACAGAGGCAACAACACATCGCGCGCGGTTTGAAAATGAGCGGCAAATATTGTCATGAGTGTCAAGGCTGCATGTTACCCATCCGCCGCCATGGTAGTATATAAGCGCAGGGAATGGACCGTTATTTTCAGGTTTATAAATGCGGATAGGAATTTCTCCTGATGGGCCGGGTATTCTGATATTATTGATAAGCGCAACAGGCTCCGGTGGACCTGCAAGGGCTGTAGCTGCATTCATATTCTCCCTTGCCTGTTCCGGTGAAAGCTGATTAAGAGGCGGAGCGTTGAGTTTCTCCATTTTCGATATTAGAAGCTTAACCTGGGGATCAAGTTCGCTGTTTTGATCTAGGTTACTATTTTTTTGATGCAAGTTCATTATTTTGCCTTTGTTGTTATATTTTAGGGTAAAGACCTTAAGTCAAATAAAAATTAATGTTTTTAACCTATATTCATTAAAAATGTTTATAACTCCTGAAATTTTCAGAAATTATAAAAAATATTGTCACTACAGAATTTTGATCATTAAAATCACAAAGCAATATGAGACATAATATAATACTTTTCAATAAAAAATGTATATGGTCACTATATTGATGAACATGGGTTAAGCGATAAATGTTTATTTAGGATTAAAGCTGGCACAGGGGACTTTTTTGGCATCTATTCTTTTTAAGCCTGTCATCCATTCCTGCTTTTTACAGAAATTAAATCCAAAAACAAGAGCAAATTATAAGATTTATATATAAAGTACTTGAAATACAGATTTTTCAGTGATTATTTTTATAAAATAATATGGAATAAAATTTAAATATCTCAAAATGCTAATCTTTCATTTGCATCTAAATTCTTTCACGGAACTTTAATCAGTATTAACTATAGCATTAAAAAAGTGATATATAAATAGTAATGCTCTCTTGACTGTCAGCATTATGCTTATACAAATCTATACTAAAAAAATGGGAGGCAAAAGTGTTTAAAGATGAAGTGTTGAAGGAAATAGAACAATTAAATGCGGAATACAAAAAAAATATTAATAAAGTACTTAAAAAATTTTCTATTGATGAAGAGAAAGATTTGACAACCCTTTCCGGACTGCCCTTAAAGTCGCTGTACACACCCGTTGATATTCAAAACACTAGTTATATTGAAGATATTTCCTTTCCAGGAGTTTTTCCCTTTACAAGAGGGGTTTCACCAACAGGTTATAGGACAAAAGAGTGGACTGTAAGACAGGTGATGGGTCTGGGCACTGCTGAAGAGACTAATGAGCGATTAAAATATTTATTAAAGCAGGGTCAAACAGGATTCAGCGTTTGTGGAATGGGTTACCAGCCCTATGAATCCGATGATGAGCGTACTATCGGTATTCTTGGAAGGGGAGGAGTATGGATAGATACCCTTGCGGATATTGAAGATATGTTTAGAGATATAGATATGTCAAAAATCAGCATAAATCAGATCGGCTTTTCTATTCCGATATTTGCTATGATACTGACAGAAGCAGAGCGTCAATGTGTGGAATACAAGGATCTCTCTGGCACAATACAAAATTGTGTTTATCCATTAGGGGATGGTTCAGATACCAGAGGGAATGGTGCAGTTGATATAATTGAATTTTGTACAAAAAAACTACCAAGATGGAATCATACAAGCATTTCTGTGCGTAACCTACGTGATGAAGGTATTTCTGCTTTTGAGGAGATTGCATTTGGAATCTATTATGGATTATTTACCCTTAAATCGGCTATGACAAGAGGTATTGAAGTGGATGAGATAGCTCCAAGGATTTCCTTCTTTTTGAGTTCAGAAAACGATTTTTTAGAGGAGGTTGCGAAATTTAGGGCAATGCGTAGATTATGGGCAAGGATTATAAAAGATGAATATAATGCTAGAAATCCAGCATCATGGCTTATGAGATTTCATGTTCAGACAACAGCTCTGAATCTTACAGCGCAGCAGCCCCTTAATAATATAATTCGTTCCAGTATACATGCTCTAGCCGCTGTCTTAGGTGGAGCTCAGTCAATGTCTGTTAATTCCTTTGATGAGGCTTTAGCCATACCCACAGAGGCATCTGCTACATTATCTCTTCGAACACAGCAGATAATTGCTAATGAAACCGGAGTATCAGATGTAATAGATCCTCTTGGAGGATCCTATTGCATAGAGGCATTAACTAATCAATTGGAGCAGAAGGCAGTAGAAGTCCTTAAGCAATTAAATGATATGCAGCCAGATAAGGCCTATGATTATATATACAATCATGCAAGAGAGGCAGGTTATAAAAGACAAAAAGCTATAGATGCCAACGAAATGCCGGTTGTTGGCGTTAATAGGTATATGTCAGAGGGAGAAGGCGACGGAGTTGATTTTTCCAATGTAGATCTATTTGGATATAATCCAGAATGGAGAGAAAAACAGATAGGCAGACTCAATAAAGTTAAAAGTGAAAGAGATGAAACTCAGGTTGAAAGGGCGAAAAAACATTTAGAAGAAGCCTATAGGGATAAGGTAAATATAATTGAACCTGTAATAGAGGCTGTTAAAGCATATTTAAGTATTGGAGAGATTGTTAAAGTTAGAGAAAAAGTATACGGCCCAGCAAATTTGGATCATGTAATGGGATGTTACTTTGGAATGTAAGTTGTGCTTTTGATCAAAATTATTGAATGAATATTATCACTTAATTTTATTGGAGGAGAGTTTTGAAGGTTAATAATAAAATAAGAGTACTTCTGGTTTCTGATACTCCTGGTCATTCCACAGGTTACCATATTGTTGCAAAGGGGATGAGGGAAGCTGGCATTGAGGTGATTTTAGGCGGGTTTCAGATACCTAGTAAAATAGTTGAATCTGCCCTTCAAGAGGATGTTGATTTTATTGGATATAGAATTATGGATGGTGCTCCTGAGGTGCTTGTGCCTATACTAATGAATCTCATTAAAGATAAATCGATGCTGGATACAAAAGTTATTCTTGGAGGGATAATCCCACCCCATATACATTCTATGCTGAAAGATATTGGTGTTTGTGGAATTTTTACACCTGGTACGAATATGTCTGATATTGTAAACTATATAAAAGAAAATTGAACAGTATTGATATTTGATTATTTTTTGGGATAATTCCTACAAGCATATTTATTATATAATTAGCTTGAAAGTAAAAGTTCCTTGCGACAAAATTTTGCTTTCAATAATCTGCTATTATCGTTTGTCAATGGTTTAGATTAGCATTGATATCTTCAAAAACTATTTCATGCAGGATCTTCATAAGTTAATGATTATCCATTATATTATTTGATGTTATTTGTTGCGAGAAATAAATTTGTAACAATAAAATGACAATATTCCTATCATTTATTATCCAATTCCGTATATATTTTAAATTTTTACATTTATAATATGCCGCAAAGTCAAGAGTTAAAATTATTTATTAGGTTGTTAAGATTTTCCTTTAATAAAAATATATAATATGCTATATTATAATTAAATAATTTTTCCGATAATATGTAAAAATTCATGTTAAAATTATAACCTTAATTATTTAGGAATCAACTACATACGGCAGTAATTGACTAAAATAATCATCTATATTTATATGAAAAAAATGATAATATAGGATGTCTTATGATTGAGATGCCGAAAGATCATTATTTGAAAAAGAAGGATCCATGGCGGATACTTATTATTGATGACAGTAGGCTGCAGAGGCAAGTTATCCGTGACACACTTTTGAAATTGAATATGAGTATAACAGAGGCATGTGATGGTCTTGAGGGATTAGAATTCTTTAGTAATAATAAATTTGATCTGGTCTTAGTTGATATTGTTATGCCGAATCTTGATGGCTTCGGTTTTCTTGAAAGATTTAAGGATTTAGTTAAAGATGAATTTGTGCCTGTAATTCTAATGACAGGCTCTGATGATCTAAATTCAAAAATTAAAGGGTTAAGCATAGGGGCAGATGATTTTTTAGTAAAGCCGTTCAACGATAAGGAGCTTGTAGCCAGGGTTATCTCTCTTCTTAGATTAAAAAGCGCGCATTCGGAGTTGTATTATAAAAATCTTTTAATTAAAAGTGAACTTGAATATGCAAAAAGGCTCCAGAGGTTTATTATACCTACTGACTTCACTGATATAGAATATCCCTGTATAAGCGGCAAATATCTTCCAACTGAAGATATTGGCGGAGATATATTTGATTATTATAAACTTGATGACAATAAGGTTGGTTTCCTGATCGCAGATGTCACAGGTCATGGAATTCCTGCTGCTTTGGTTATGTCAATGTCAAAGATGATCTTTAGCGTCTATTCTAATATGTATCAATCTTCCAGCAAACTCCTATTAAGAGTCAATTCCGAAATTATTGAGGTTCTATTAGATGATCAATATATTACAGCTTTCTATTTGATCTATGATCCACAAACCAGCCAATTAAGATATGCTAATGCAGGTCATTGCAGGCCCCTATTATTTCGTAACCATACTGATAATGTAACAGCATTAGATACTGATGGATTCTTTCTCGGTATTGATGAAGAAACCAAATACCAGGAAAAGGCGATAAAAATAGATAGAGGTGACAGGTTATTTTTATATACTGACGGTATATCCGAAATTAAGAACTCACATAATGAAGAATTTGGAGAGAAACGGCTTGCAAGTTTTTTAAAAAAAAATAAAGAAATGAAGGGTGATGATTTTTGTGATTCGCTTTTAACTGAAGTTGATAAATTCTCATCACTTGATGAAAGAAATGATGATATTGCATTTTTAAATATTGAGTTTTAAATAATGCTGATAAATCTTTCCCCCAGAATTATTATTAATATCCTTTTAGCAGATATTGATGATTTCATTAAGGCTCATTTTAAAAATTCAACAATAGCAGTCTCCCCAATAATGAGACACGAAGGAGGCAGCTTTAATTATAGCATCCTTAATTCCCTGAAATTTACTGTCACAAATAGAAGCTTCAGTATATCTATATTTACAGGTAATTTCCCCTCGGATAAAACGAAATTATTAAAAGAACATATAAAATCTAATCTATATCATACTAAGGTAGTCCTAAGTATTCTATTAAGAAGAGATATTCAAATTGAACTGCTTGAAAGGGATAATGAAGCAATTGCATATGAAGAAGATAGACGAAATGTACAAAACAGGATTGATATCTCAATTAGCACAAGTGATATGGAGTTATATCTATCTTTAATTATTCCTCTGGAGTTTTTCAGGTTTTTTTCGAAAAAAATCAAATCAGCCTGGGATACTGATTTGATAGAGACAGAGTTGCTGATCTTTTTCAGAAAGCCGATGAAAATCTTCCCGAGTATTAAAGTAATTTTTGCTACCTTTAGCAATTATGAATTACAGAAGCTGTTTTTCCAACTTCAAAATAAAAATCTTCTAACAACATATCAAATATGCCTTCTTGTGCAGTCTTTCCCAGAGCACTCAATCCAAATAAAGAATTGTTTATCATCTAATACTACTAATGATATAAAGAGTATGATGAAAATTTTAAGAGAGAAAGATATGATCAAAACAAGGGATCTTGTTGAGGGGATATATTCTATTGAGGAAGCTGTATTCATTCTGATGAAGAAGGGCGATGATTTTAGTTATTCACGATTTCTGTGGGAGATCCAGAAAGTCTTAAATATTTTTTCAAATGCCCAAACTCTGCTTCAAAAGAATTTCAGCAATTGGGTCGAGGATATGAGGGAATCCGAGCTTCTTTACAAGACTATTTCAATTACAAAGGAAGTTGATATTGCAAGATCAATATCCGATAGCCCGGATAAGTTCTACAATATCCTGAAGAACTACATTTCCGAAAGACGTATGAACGAAATAATGTCCCTGATAATAAATAGAGATATTTCTTACAGCGAGAGGATAGCGTCACAGTTCTGTATCATATCCAATTACAGAAGATTGAAAATAT
>JAXHTB010000196.1:0-7218 GCA_034190185.1 Spirochaetota bacterium
GAACAATGACATTTCTTCAGTTTGAAGCCTTAAACATGAAAAGGATTCAGACAGAACTCTCGGTATCTTACATTGATCATAACACATTACAGATCGGTTATGAGAATGCAGATGACCATCTATACCTTAAAACTGCAGCATCTAAATATGGAGTTGTATTCTCAAGTGCAGGAAATGGGATATGTCATCAGGTTCATCTTGAAAGATTTGCAGTCCCTGGAAAAACATTATTAGGCTCTGATTCTCATACTCCCACAGCAGGAGGCATCGGCAGTCTGGCAATCGGAGCAGGAGGTCTTGATGTTGCTCTTGTTATGGCAGGAAAACCCTTCTACTTGACAGCTCCGAAGGTTATCAATATTCAACTGGAAGGCACTCTGAAATCCCATGCAACAGCAAAGGATATTATTCTATATATACTGAGGATTTTAACAACAAAAGGCAATGTAGGATATGCCATAGAATACTCTGGAGAAGCTCTGAAATATTTAACAGTTCCTATGCGGGCAACAATAACAAATATGGGAGCAGAGTTAGGGGTTACAACATCAATTTTCCCAAGCGATGAAGTTACTAAAAATTTTTTAAAAAAACAGAAAAGAGAAAATAATTGGCAGGAACTTGTATCAGACAAAGATGCAAAATATGAAAAGACAATAAAGATAGACTTAGATGAAATAGAGTCCCTTGCAGCCTGCCCCCATTCCCCTGATAATATTGATTCAGTCAAAAATTTAAAAGGGAAAAAGGTAGATCAGGTATGTATAGGAAGTTGTACAAACTCAAGTTATGAAGATTTAATGACAGTCGCAGGGATATTGAAAGGGAGTAAGGTAAAGACTGAACTTATCATAGCCCCAGGCTCAAGACAGGTCTTTGAGATGATTTCTGAGAATGGGGCCTTATCAGAATTGATAAAAACAGGAGCAAGGATTGTAGAATCAGCATGCGGTTTCTGTATCGGTTCTGGTCATTCTCCGAAAAGCGGAGCAGTAAGTCTAAGAACCAGCAACCGTAATTTTTTTGGAAGATCCGGCACAGATAATGCAGAAGTATATTTAGTTAGCCCTGTTGTTGCAGCTCTTGCAGCATTGAATGGAGAAATTACTGATCCGAAAGAAAAATCTATTCCAATTGTCTCTTCACCAGAAAATTATTATATTGATGATACAGTCTTTGAACAGCCAGAATTCAAAACTCAGGTTATTAAAGGCCCAAATATAAAATCATTACCCAGACTTAAGGAACTTAAAGACGTCATTGATGGAACAGCAACAATAAAAGTTGGAGAAAAGATCACAACAGACCATATTATGCCTGCTGGGCACAGATTAAAATTCAGATCAAATATTGAAAAATATTCAACATTTGTTTTTGAGAATATTGACCCAGAATTTTCAAAAAGAGCAGCAAGAAACAGGGATAACAACATTGCTAATTTCATTATAGCTGATGCAAGCTATGGACAAGGCTCTTCAAGAGAGCATGCAGCACTATGCCCTGCCTATTTAGGAGTCAAAGCTGTGATTGCAAAATCTATAGAGAGAATCCATAAGCAGAATCTCATAAATTTTGGAATTCTCCCTTTGCTATTTGAAGATGAAACTGACTATCATAAAATTGGAGAAGGGGATAAACTGGAGATAAATGGCATTAAAGAATTATTATTAACGAATAAACAATTGATTCTCGAAAATATATCAAAACAATTAAGTATAAGATTAAGATATGATCTATCTAGTAACGATAGGAAGATTTTACTAAAAGGCGGCAAATTGAATTACTATGGCTTATAATATAACATTAGTAAGGGGTGATGGAGTAGGTCCTGAACTTGCTGAGGCAGCTAAAAGATGTATAGATGCAACAGGAGTAAATATCGATTGGGATATAGTAGATGCAGGAATTGATGTAATGGAGAAAGAAGGCACCCCTCTTCCAGTGAATGTGATAGAATCGATAAAAAATAATAGAGTAGCAATAAAAGCGCCTATTACTACACCAATTGGCTCAGGTTTCAGGAGTGTTAATGTTCAGTTAAGAAAAGAACTGGATCTCTATGCATGTTTACGGCCCTGTAAATATTATAAGGGTGTGAATTCATCTTTAAAAAAACCAGAAGTTGTAGATCTTGTAGTGATCAGGGAAAATACAGAAGATCTTTATGCTGGCATAGAGTTTGAAAAAGACAGTCCTGAGGCAAAAAACCTTATAGATTATCTTGAAAAACTTTCAAAAAAAAAGATAAAGGCGGACTCAGGAATATCAATAAAACCTATATCAGTAAGTGGAACAGAAAGAATTGTAAAATTTGCTTTTGAGTATGCAAAAAAACATCAAAGAAAAAAGGTCACATCAATAACAAAATCGAATATTATGAAGTTTTCAGATGGTCTTTTTCAGCATGTTTCTGAAGAGGTAGCTGAAAGATATAAAGAAATTGAATTCGAGCACAAATTGGTTGATAATATGTGCATGCAGTTAGTCCAGAAACCTGAGATTTATGATGTGTTGGTTCTGCCAAACCTTTATGGTGATATCATATCAGACCTTTGCGCTGGACTGATCGGCGGTCTGGGACTTGCACCAGGCGCAAATATTGGTGATGATTATGCTGTATTTGAAGCAACTCATGGCTCTGCTCCTAAGTATAAGGGATTAAATAAAGTTAACCCAACAGCATTGATATTATCAGGAGTTTTAATGCTTCATCATATAAATGAAGATAAAGCAGCATACAGATTAGAAAAAGCAGTTGCATCTGTAATAGAAGAATGTAAATATGTTACATATGATTTAAAGCCATTCAGAGATGATCCGACAGCAGTCGGAACAATGGAGATGGCTGATGAAATAATTAAAAAGATGGAAAATGGATAAAAAAACTTTAAAAAGATTAGCGGATTTATCAGAAAAGACCTCCTTGATTCAGGAAGAACTTTATGATCAATATAGCGTAAAGAGAGGCTTGAGGAATAGGGACTTCACAGGAGTCTTGGTAGGCCTTACGCATATTGGGGATGTTGTAGGCTACGATAATATTGAAGGGAAAGTTATTCCAGCACATGGCAAGTTATTATATCGGGGCATGGAAATACGAGATCTTGTACAGGGATTTCAAAATGAATATAGGCCAGGTTTTGATGAGATAGTATTTCTGTTATTATTTGGTAAACTTCCGACAACGCAGGAACTTGAAGATTTTTCAAGCTATTTGGGAGATTTGCGTGACCTGCCTGATAATTTTACAGAAGACATGATTCTTAAGCTTAAGGGAAAAGACCTTATGAACATGCTTGCAAGGGGTGTTCTAGCTTTATACGTAACAGATGATAATGCAGATGATACATCAGTATTAAATATACTTGAGCAGGGAATAAATCTGATAGCTAAACTTCCAACGATTATCGCCTATTCCTACAATGCTATGAGTCATCACTTTCAGCGCAAGCATTTAGTTATCAGACATCCTAAAAAAGAACTCTCAACAGCAGAGAATTTTCTTTATATGATGAAAGGGGAGAAAAAATATACTTCTCTGGATGCTGAGATACTTGATCTGGCATTAGTGCTTCATGCGGAACATGGCGGAGGTAACAATTCAAGTTTTACAACTCATGTTGTAAGCTCCTCTGGCACAGATACCTATTCTGCTATAGCAGCAGCAATAGGATCACTTAAAGGGCCTTTGCATGGAGGTGCTAATTTAAGGGTCATGGGCATGATGGAGGAGATTAAAAATAATGTGAAGGATTGGAAAGATGAAAAAGAGGTCTCTGATTTTCTGAGCAGGATATTGCAGAAGGAAGTCTATGATAGATCCGGTAAGATATACGGTTTTGGGCATGCAGTTTATACTCTTTCAGATCCCAGGGCGCTTCTTCTGAAAGAGAAAGCAAGGGAACTTGCTGTTGAGAAAAACAGGTTAGATGAATTTAAACTTTATGAGTTGCTGGAGGAACTAGTTCCAAAGGTTTTTGAGCAGCAAAAAGGTAATAAAAAAATTCTTACCACTAATGTAGATTACTATTCAGGTTTTGTTTATGATTGTATTGGTATACCTAAGGATGTATTTACACCCATCTTTGCAATGGCAAGAATATCAGGATGGGTAGCTCATAGACTAGAGGAGTTAATCAGCTCAAGAAGGATCATTAGACCAGCATATAAGAATGTTGTAAATTATTGCGATTATATTCCAATTGATAAGAGAAAATAGTCATTTATTAGAATTTTATTCCCCTCATATTTGAAATGACTTTCCAACTTAAGTAATGTATAGATCAGTATGAATAAGACAGGAATCAGCATAATAACTAATTATCGAAAAGATAAATGTTAAGACTTTCTATTTCTACACGAATCATACTTATAGCTATAATTATTTTAATTTATTATAACCATGCCTTCTCCCGCAGCAAATATTATTATTCATTAGCCTCCGGAATAAGTTACAACAATAGTATTTCAGAAAACCCTCTTGATAATTGCAATATAATATATCCTTACTTTGAATTTGGAAAAATCCTAAAAAATGGCAGGCATCTTGGATTTAACTTTATGCTTTTTCATGATTTTAAAAATGCTTCAGATATCAATTCCTTCTATGTTGGATGCAATTATAAATATTTTATTATTAAGAGGTTATTACATTTTGGAGGAGGTATAGATATACTGATAGAGGACCAAAAAGTTTATAAGGATAATTCTCACAGTCAGTCTAGTATTAGTATTCAAGATTCAACATTATTTTTAAATTTTAATCTTAGATTTGGATTAATATATAATATTTGGAGCAATCGCAATATAATGATTGACGCAATTTCAGGACAGTCCATAGGGAAACCATATCCATACTTTGCTGCACTTTTAGTAGGAATTTTTTCATATTATTAATTAACTTTTCAGTAGTATTGTGATAGTTTACACCTACATTTATTTTTAACTTTCACTTGTATCCTCGAATCGTTATACTTCAAAGGCAGTTCTTACTGATCGTAATGTGTAATAAAGTTAGCGCTATTATATGTCGAAAATAATAATATTAACTTTTTTTAAAATATATGATGTTTCAAATTCCTTTTGATCATGTTACAATCATAATGAACAAATTTTAGCGTCCATTCCCTAGATACAGGTAATTGCATGTACAATGTTCTTATAGTAGATTTCTCTGATTATAAAAATACAATAGCACAAGAATTTCCTAATGAAGACTATCATATTGAGATAGTTGAGTCTGCTTTTGATGCTATGGCAAAGCTAAGATCACATGATTTTGATCTGGTTATCTCTGAGATAGATATTCCAGGAGACAATGCATTTGATCTACACAGCTATATTAAAAAGAACTATCCCTATATTCCAATAATTATGACAACAGAGAACAATATCGACATTTATTTTGATCATATCTATAAAGAGGGGATTGGAAATGTATTATCAAAACCTTTTTCAAATAATGAAATATTAAATATTGCGGAGAAGTTAATAACTAAGAAAAACCTATTCGGTATACAAAATTACATAAAAGATCTTACAGAAACACAAAAAATAAAAATAACATCATCCAATGAGATTCAAAAAGCTATAAATCTCATCATCAAACAGATAGGAGAATGGGGTTTTAAAAATATAAACACAAAGATAATAAATCTATTGTTAAATGAGATAATTATTAATGCTGTTTATCATTCCCATGGTTATACAAAAGAAAAAGAGAATATGCGTCATGTTAAGTTAAAAGATGATGAATTTGTTGATATCTTTTATGCCAGGAGGGGTAATTCATTTGCAATTTCCATTAATGATTATAGAGGAAAATTAACAAAAATGAAGATTCTTGAAAGTATCAAGAAATCTATTGAACAAAGCAATCTTATCCTAAGATCGATGGAAACTGGAGAAGAGATATCTGATATGATTTCGGAAACAGGAAGGGGATTAGATTTAGTTAGAAAATTAGCATCTGAGTACTATTTTGTAATAGATAAAGATGTACATACAGAAATAATAATTCTTTTCGATAATAAAAATTTAAATATCGATTCGAGAAACTTTAATTCACTAAAAATTATTGAATGTGATTAATTACATTAATAATCAATAGTAATATCAAATAGAAATTATGAAAATTGTTTAAATTAGGTGGATCGTGAAATAAGATTTAGAACCTATGATAAATCTGTTCTTTTGTGGAAGTTAATAAATAAATGGTCAGGGACGGAATTGAACCGCCGACACGAGGATTTTCAGTCCTCTGCTCTACCGACTGAGCTACCTGACCAAATAACAAGAACAAATATTATAAAAGAGAATTCTTATGTCAATAATAAATTATTATTATTAATATATTTTATTATTTTTTCATGTAATTTTCAATATATTCAGTAATGAAAATAATTTTAATCGATAATAAGTTATTATATATTTTCTCTGTTAAAACTTTTTTTGAGCATTTTATCAAATACCCTTCATCCAGCTTGACTTGAGAAACCAGAAATCAGCATAGTTGTTAACATTCAGCAATAAGCAATAAGGATTATAATTATCCTGACCTCTTCAGCAAATTATTCAGCTACTCTTGGACAACAAATCTTTATCAAATCTAGTTTGTTGCCCTAGACAACGGCAAGAATTATATAATTTATATTCTGATAATTGCATAAATCCCTGAATAATCACTTGTAAGCTCAAACTGTTATCAGATATTAAATAGTGTGTGTTTTAGCCACGGATTAACATCTATGAAACACTGATTTTCCATATAGAATTATGGTACTATTTTTATGCAGTCAAGCCGCACGAACAGTCCGTTATAGTCCATGCATATCAGTGGCTAAAAATTTTAAAAATTGAGTTTATATTACACTGACTGATTTTCTACAATCATTCCTTCTGAAATCAGATTGAACTTACGAAAATCATTTTATTCTTTATTAATAAAAAATATATTGTTATTATAAACACAAAAAGTTATTTATTAACTGAATCAATATAATAATGTATTTAACAACTAAACAATCAACTTGAAGGGTTAAATATGACTTTAAAATACAACAAAGAAAAATATGGATTTCACTATCATCGATTTTTATATGATTGGGTTTTATCCTGGTCAGATAGTCCCTTAGGGGGTTGGGCTCTATTTATCTTTGCCTTTGCTGAATCATCTTTTTTCCCAATTCCCCCAGATGTTCTATTAATTGCTCTTGTTCT
>JAXHTB010000197.1:0-7214 GCA_034190185.1 Spirochaetota bacterium
CTGGGTTTATGCCAAGCTGTTTCTCTACTTCTCTCAAGATTCTAGCTCCTCCACGCACGTGACATGCAGTACCTCGACAGAGTTTTATAGTATTTCGACCTGTAGGAACGAGTTTAAAGAATGCATAAAATGTAGCGACACCAAATACAGAACTTTCAGGGATGCCCATATGCTGAGCTATTTTCTTCATTGCCTGTTCCGGCAAGTAGCCAAAATTTTGCTGGACTTGTTGTAATATTGGTATTAGGTTACTCTTATTATTTTCATAAGATCCTAATATCTGAAGGACCAGTTCCTCAATTTTCCCTTCATCTTCTTCTTGTGTTGTGTTGTTTTCTGCCTTTAGCGGGGATTTGTTCATTTTTTTTATCCCTCCGTTAACTATATGAAAATATATAAATCTGTTTCAGCAGAGGGTGAGGATCATAATTCCCCACTATATGCTTAATTGCATCCTGTTCGATCTGCCCTGCTGAAACAAGCGCTTTGAGAAAATATATTTTTACCATCTTTCCACCTGGAGTCTATGTTCTAAATATGCTGACTGTTTTGCTGTCAGTTCTCCTACATTATTTTCTATCCAGTTGATATCTCCTGATACAATAGCAGCCTTAGCAGCATTACTTAGGCTGTAGTCCTCAAGGGCTTTTGATCCATTTTCCATCAACTCTGTCCAAAAATTCTTATCATCACCCGTCCTGTTTAATACTTCGAGGACCTGTTCTTTCTCGATAATCCTTTTATCAGTTGTATCCATCATGTCTGTCTTTGTCTTCCCAGTAACCTTTCTAATTGCTTTTTTAACAGCTCCTACAATTTCATCCGGATTAAAAGGTTTGGGGATATAATCGTCAGCTCCAGATTTCATAGCTTCTACAGCAGTTGGCACAGATGCATATCCTGTGATCATTATTACTGGTACGTCAGGACGGTATTCTTTGAGTTGTTTTATAAGATCGATTCCATTCATATCCGGCATCTTCAAATCAACTAAAACTGCATCATACATCTCTTTTGTTGCTCTTCTTAATCCATCCTTCCCTGTATAAGCTGTTTCCATTATGTAGCCTTCATCCTCAAAAATTCTTTGACATCCTCTGCAGAGATTTACTTCATCGTCTACAATTAAGAGTCTTTCATGCCTTTCATCTAAAATGTTATGTTCCATTTTTTTGCCTCCTTTTTTATTTTGTTTTCACTAATATATAAAAGCAATACTCATGCCATATGATGTTAATGTTGAAAAATATTGTGGATTATTGAATGAAATGATAAATATTTATATAATAAAGCCTTATTTCTGAGGGTATATTTGATAAGATTTTGATCTATAAATTGCTATAATCTTTTATAAATGGATATAATCAGCTTCATTATTTATTTTTTGATCAATTTTTAAAGGCACATCATTTACAGCTATATAAAGTGTATTTATATAATGAAAGATCCTTTTTTAGATATATTTTAAGAGGAATTTAAGTATTACTTGAGATTTAAAGGGGGTATTTTATATTTTTAATATTTAAGTGTATAATAATTATATACACTTTGCAGGAATTTTTTGTATGGTCAAAATTGATTGTGTGCGCAATGAGTCTATGGGTGTTGTGAAAACTTGATGCTCTATATTGGAAATATTATTTCATATATAGTGCCAACTTTTAAATTTTTTTATTTTTGGCTTGTTTAGGTTAAAATCCGATGTTTAGGTGTTCTGATTTTTTAGGGATCTTGATGTTTGATATTATATTTTTTCATTAATGCCTGAAAATTTGTTCGTTGCATGCCTGTATCTTCGGCAGCTTTTGTGACATTCCAGTTATTCCTAGTTAGAGCTTCTATAACAAAGGTCTTTTCCACTTTTATAACTGCATTTTCCCTTGCTTTTTTTTTGTTCTCTTTCAATTCGGTATTTGTCATAGGCGCTGAATATTTATTTGTCCTATTAGAAATGCTTTCTTCATCAATATCTATAATATTATTTATATTTTCGGATGATAATAGATCATCATCGGCGATAATAACAAGTCTTTCAATAGCGTTCCTCAGTTCTCTAACATTCCCGGGCCATTTATATTTCATCATAATGTTCATTGCTTCTTTAGAGAATTCTTTGGGTCTTTTATCAAAGGTTTGGCAAATCTGTCTTAAGAAATGATATGCTAATATTGGAATATCTTCAGGCCTCTTCCTAAGCGGGGGTACATCTATGGAAAAAACATTTAATCTATAATAGAGGTCTTCGCGAAATTTTTCTTTATCTATCATCATTTTAAGATTTCGGTTGGTTGCTGCAATAAGTCTGATATCAACCTTCTTGACCTTCTCAGAACCGACTGGTCTAAATTCACGGGATTCCAGCACCCTTAATAATTTTTTTTGTGTATCCATTGGTATATTGGATACCTCATCCAAAAAGAGTGTGCCATTGTCAGCAATTTCAAATAATCCCCGTTTCCCAGTGGAAGCTCCGGTGAATGATCCCTTTGTATGGCCAAAGAGTTCACTTTCTAAAAGACTTTCAGCCAGGGTGCTGCAATCAACTGGAATAAAGTGCATGTCTTTTCTTGAACTGTGATTGTATATTGCGCGCGCGATCAGTTCCTTGCCTGTTCCGCTTTCGCCAGTAATTAAAACAGTTGAATCTGTAGGTGCGATCTTTTCAATTAACTCAAATATCCTTATCATTTCATTACTAATACCGATTATATTATCCAGTCCATATTTCTGGGGAGTGACCTTGCATCTATATATATGTTTCAGTGATTGCATCCTTTTTATCGATGCGTCTCTTACAACAGAAAGCAATTCGTCAGGTGTGAAGGGTTTAGGCAGATAATCAAAGGCGCCTTTTTTAATGCTTTCAACCGCATTTGATATTGTGGAATACCCTGTTATTATAATAACCTGAATATCCGGATAGTTTTTTTTAGTGAATTCCAGGATGTCCATTCCTGATATCTCAGGCATCTTAAGATCTGTTATAACAATATCGAAATCATTATCTTTAATTAGTTCTATACCCTCTTTACCCTTAAGTGTTGTCTTTATTTCATATCCTTCTTCTCCTAGAAAGCGTTCACAACTGCCGCATACTACTGGTTCATCATCAATGAGAAGGATTCTCATTTTCTCTGACATTATTTTTTACCTCTTGTGTAGAAATATTAATGTATTATAGATGTTACTATGTTCAAAGTATCTTATTATGTCTGCAAGTACTAAATATTTCAAAACTGAACAATAAGATTAATTTCCTGATTTCATAATATTATTTTTGATTAAAGATCAAAATAATTCAGAAATAATTCTCTTTATGTGTCCTAATTATATCAGTTTTATATGATATTATACGCTGCTTTTTTTAAATAGGTAGAATTATAGTAAATGTCGTTCCTACATTCAATTCGCTATCAACAATGATCTGTCCATTATGTCGCTTGATTATACCATAACTTACTGCCAGTCCCAGACCTGTTCCCTTACCTATCTCCTTTGTTGTAAAGAAAGGATCAAAAATCATATCAATATTATTTTTAGGAATGCCGTTTCCTTCATCTGTAATTTTGACAATAATATTTTTGTTATTTCCGCTTAATTTTGTTTGGATAGTTAGGTTACCTCCGTCTGTCATTGCTTCTGCAGCATTTAATGCAAGATTGACTAAAACCTGCTCAATTTGATTTATATCAATTTCAATTTCCGGTATATTTTCAGAGAGTTCCTTTATAATATTTACATTTTCAAAATATACTTGATGCTCAATTATTGCAATTGTATCTTCAATTACAGTATTGATATTTGCAGGTTCTTTGTGTGGAGTGCTTTCACGTGAGAAGTTAAGCAGATTTTTTATGATTTCACGGCATCTAGTTGTCTCTTTTACGATTATCTCAACATCATTCCAATCTCTACTTTTTTCTGGTAAATTTTTTAGTAGGATATGTCCGTACATTAGTACACCAGTTAGGGGATTATTTATTTCATGAGCGACACCTGCTGCCATTCTTCCTAGAGCAGCTAATTTTTCAGAACGCATTAGTTGCTTTTGAGTTTCTATTTCCAATTTTTTATCATGTTCCTGAAGAGCTATTGCCATAGCATTAAATGCTGTTTCCAATTCACCAAGTTCATCTTTTGATTTTACATCTACTTTGACTGAGAAATCTCCTTCCGATATCTTTTTAGATGCTATGGCTAAATAATTTATAGGTTTTGTTATTTTATTTGCAAAGAAATTAGATACTATTAACACAAGAATCATCCCAAGGAATGTTAAACCAAAAAATATAAGCAGTGCCTCTCCTATCATATCGAGGGATTTTTTTTCTATCAATCCAACACTGAGCATTCCTAATATTTTATTATTGAAATCCCTAATTGGTTCGTAAGCAGTAATAAACCATTTATTTAGAACAAAAGCTCTTCCAACCCACTGTTTCCCCTCAATCAGAACCTTGTTATATACTTCTTCAGATACTCTGGTGCCAATTGCTCTTTCTCCATTTTTTGTCATTAAATTTGTAGAGATACGCAAATCATTTAGGAAAATTGTCACTGTGGCTATACTCATATTCTTGTTTTCTTCATTTCGGAAGACAATTTTTTTTATTTTATCTACCAGAGAGTAATTGCGATTTATTAGATCTATGCCGTAAATTATACCTAAAAACTTACCCTTATCTCCCCATACAGGAGCAGCAACCTTTATTATAAGACCAGAAGTTTCCCGATGCTTGTCAATTTTTTTTGTCTTAGGCGTCACGATTAATTTAATATTAGCTTGTTTTGCAAAATTTGCCCCATCCTTTATTAGTTCTTCTTTTGATATTATTACTGAAGAAGCTATAATCTTCTTCATTGATTTAACTTTACTTATAATTTCATCCTTGCTCTGATTATCGCCAAAGGACTCAGGATTATGTGCTCTAAATAAAACAACTCCGTTGTTATCAGTAACAGTTGCTATATTAATTTTAGCAACTTCTTCAAGTTGTTTAAGACATTCTTTCATCAATATTTTATCTTTTAATATAATAGCTTTTTTTAGGCTGTCTTTTAATGAGCAGAAATAAATTGAATTTTTTATTTCTAACATTCTATTCTGTAATACTTCTCTTGCTGTATTTAAGTCTGTTTGCAGTTTGTCTTGTACCTGATCTATTATTCCTTTTCGAATAAGAAACGTGCCAACTACTGCAGTAATTGAACCGGTCATAATAATAATGACTGTAAAGATGCTAACGATTTTTTTCTTTAAACAGTATTTCATTTTTTCAGGACCATTTATTGATTAAAGTAAGTTTGAATATATAGAAAGAAAAGATGTTAAGGCATTATAGAGGATTCATCATTCAGTTGCCGCATAGAGAGAGGCGTCATCTTTGATTTCTCTTCTTAAAAGTATGGTTGCCGCTTTTAAAAAAAAATTAGAAAGTAATACTTCTAAGAAGAGGTAATTGTGTGGGTTAAATTTTTAGTAAATAGATTTAAATACTGTCTTTTGTGATATTGTATTAATTTTTTTATAAATTTTCAGATGATTAGCTGTCTTTATTTCCATCATAATGCCATCTGATAGAATATTTTCTTTATTATTGGTAATTATAAAAATATATTAAAAAGGCGTCAATTAAATTCTTGGT
This sequence comes from Spirochaetota bacterium, assembly GCA_034190185.1. Taxonomy (GTDB): domain Bacteria; phylum Spirochaetota; class UBA4802; order UBA4802; family JAFGDQ01; genus JAXHTB01. The sequence continues at coordinate 5,646 of JAXHTB010000197.1, forward strand.
TTTTATAATTATTCTATAAGTTGAATATCCCATACTGAAGCTATACTAGCTTAGCTATATTTTTAGAAATAATAAATCTTCTTTAAATATTTTTTGACAATGTCTAATCGAATAAATACCAATATATTTTCTTGATTATTTCATTACTGTCATTTATACTTATCATATTATAAAGCAAAATCTTATTAATCGATAGAGTCTTTGAAACAGCATTAGAGTTTGTATAGAGAATAAAACGATTTGCCTGATATCTTTTAATAATTATTGATTTATTTACTGCATTACTTCTGGATATTTTTCTTCTAAAGATTAGTCTCATTGTGTTCATCCATTCTAAGAGATTGCAGGTTCCATTCTATTTACTGCTATTGAAACTGTATAAACTAATATTTCTTAAGGCTCAGATAGTAAGAGGATGATTTGTTAATAGAATAATCTATTAAGGGAGGAATGCGGTATGAACAAGAAGGAATCAATTATTTTAATTGTTGTAAGCCTTATAATTATGGGATTTTTGTATTTTAGATACGAAAGTGGATCAATTGGGAAATTCTCCACTGCTAAACCGATAAGACCACAATTGATAAAAGATAATGTGGAAAATAGAAAAGCTGTTTCTGCTATTTTAACTCAAAAGTCAATTGAAAAAATAAATATTGCTGAAAAGAAAATTATTAAACTAAATCATTTAAAAAAAGAACGTTTTGTAAAACTAAATGATACTTCAGTTAATTCTAATATTTATAATAATAATTTATCGAACAGAATAATTTTTAATAGAAATTCATACAGTCAGAATAAAATAAGAGCATGGCAGTTCCAAATATATATTTCTAGTTTGCCGGCTCCTCTTTTTAGTTCAAAAAAAGAAAGAAATAGATTCCTTCATAGCATTTATAGAGGAAGAAGTTGGAAATAATTGTTTTTATTTGATTATAGAGTAGTTTAATTTAGATTTAATATTAGTGTTTTAAGATTTTATTAACATGAGGAATAGATGAAATCCTTTCTGATGCAGTTGATTAATTCTGTATTCGGAGAAATGATATTATTGAAATAAGAGGATTATAGGATTTCCACTTTATCCCTTTTTTATCAACTTGAGCATTATCTATTTAGAACCTATCTCAGCAGGTGTTTCATAATAAACAACAATTGTAATTAAAGGAATTATAATTCATCTTTCTGTCCTACTGAAAAATATGCTTATACACAGATGGAAATACTAATCTGAAAAGGATAGTGATGTCTTGGAAATAATAAAATTATATATAAATGACAATTCTAACAGGAGTAGGAATTCAAAATCCATTTAAAGTAATTCCTATTCACAATTTGACCCAAACGTGGCATAGCCTATTCCAACGGAAAATTCGGGTTGAAAGATGAGTGAAATATCCCCATTTCCCGCAAACCACATTTTAAACATACCCCCTTCCTGTAGAACAGATGGAGCACGAACCTCATACTCTTTCCAATCATCATTTTCATAGGTAAAAATGTCATGCTCAATCTCAGAGAAGTCCTTCCCGTCAGTGGATGTTGCATGAGCAAGCGCGACCTGACGCC
>JAXHTB010000198.1:0-7165 GCA_034190185.1 Spirochaetota bacterium
CAAACCTGATAAATATAATAAACCGTTTATATTTTTTGGGTTATCACTAGGTACCCCAGGTTTATTAAATATTACAATAGGAACTTATTGTGAAATATTTGGCTTTCAGGCATCTTTTTCTTTTTTACATATAATTGATGCAATATTAACAGGTGAAAGTGATGATAAATATGAAAATAATATTGAAGAGGAAGATGATTATTCTTTTGCTTTTATCCAACTAAATGCCAATGTAAAATTGTATAAAACAAGAAATTTTTTATTATCTTTTTCAATTGGTGGAGGTACTTATCACATAGACGATGAAGGAGAACTACAAAATAATATGAGTATTTTTTATATTGGGTCCTGTTTCCATATTTTTTATTATAACTTATTCTTAGAACTAGGGATTGCCTATGGTAAAGATTTTGAAACTAAATTAGAAAATGAATCAACTGGTTTATTACCCATGGTACAAATCGGTTATATAAAAAGACTTTTATAATTAAATTGCTTGCAAACTTCATCTAACACAAAGCACTAGGTTCGACCGCTGGTGGCGGTCTCAGCCAAATTTGTCTTTTAAAAGTATTTGTTTTTTTAGCGATTTGATAGGAATCTTTACATATTTCATTTTCGGAGAAATGAAGGTAAACTTATAGCGCATCAGCAACAATAGAAGTATAAAGAGGTAATAATGCAATGTCATTGTGGCAATAAAATGACAAAAGGAAGAAGCAGCTATCGTATTAGCAAAGATAATTTATGTTTGATAATCGATAATATTCCAGCATATAAATGCCATAAGTGCGATAATATTCTGTTTAGCTCAAAGATAATAGAAAAAATCGATAAACTTGTCAATATAGCTGAGAAAGAAGTTTACGAAATTACAATAGGAAAAAACACCTGCCTATGAATAATTTCTTGTCTTATCTGAAAAACAGGTTGAAATAATAAAAAATATCTTATTAGTATTTTCTATAATAATTTAGTAACAATTATAAGACCTTTGAGAATGTAACAAATAGTAATTACTCAGGTATTTTTTCATGTATAAATCTAGAAGATAAAGTATGAAGAAAATGAATTCCTCCCCTGCCTGTGGCATTCGTTACAATAAATAATAATTAGGAGATTTTATGAGACTTAGATTTGCGCCAAGTCCTACTGGATTCCTGCATATAGGCAATCTTAGAACAGCAATATGTAATTATCTTATTGCAAAAAAGTATAATGCTCAGTTTGTGCTTCGTATTGAGGACACTGATTTAGATAGAAGCAGTAAAGAATCTGAGGAGTCGATAATCTATGACCTAAAATGGGCAGGTATCGAATGGAATGAAGGCCCTGATATCGGAGGAGAATGCGGTCCTTATAGACAATCAGAGCGGTTTGAGATTTATAAAGAATATACAGACAAGCTGCTTCAAAAAGGATACGCATATTATTGCTACTGCAATCAGGAAGAACTGGATGAGATGAGAAAAAAAGGGATATCAGAGAATAAGAGTTTTGTTTATTCTGGAAAATGTAAAGAACTTAGCGAGAAGGAAATTGTTAAATTTAAGAATGAGGGAAGAAAACCTTCAGTTAGATTTAGTGTGCCTGAAGAACAGACTATTACAATAGATGATCTGGTAAAGGGGAGAGTTAGATTCGACAGTGATAATATTGGCGGTGATTTTATTATAGTACGTCCCGATGGGATTCCTGTTTATAATTATATTGTAGTAATTGATGATGCCCTTATGAAGATCACGCATGTAATAAGGGGAGAGGATCATCTGTCAAATACACCAAAACAGATGCTGATAGCAAGGGCTCTTAATCTACCTGAACCTCTATACGCCCATCATGGATTGATGCTTGGACAGGACAGAGGCAAGCTTAGCAAAAGACACGGAATAACATCTGTAGAAATGTATCGAAAAGAGGGATATCTGCCGCAGGCTCTTATGAATTATCTTGCTATGCTAGGATGGGCTGCTGAAAGTGGAGAAGAGATCATGCCTTTAAGTGATATTGTAGAACAGATCGATATTGAAAATCTTGCTAAAACGCCTGCAGTCTTTGATTTCCAAAAGCTTAAATGGATGAATGGAAATTATATTCGGGACTATCCTATTAATGAATTAACAGAGTTGTTGATTCCCTATATTCAGCAAACCGGATATAATCTTGATGGAAAGGATACAAGCTGGCTTGAAAATGTTGCAGGTCTTCTTAGAGGAAACTGTGAGGTGTTATCAGATATAGGAAATCTTATTGGTATATTCATGGAGGATGTTGTTGAACCTGATGAGGATACTGACAAGCTTTTAAGGGAAGATTATTCAAAAAAGATCATTGAAGCATCATATAAACTTATACAATTTAGTATAGATGAAAAAAATTATTCAGATAATTTAGTAAACGACATAAAAAATGAAACATCTCTTAAAGGTAAAAAACTTTTTCTGCCTATAAGAGCTATCCTCACTGGAAGGATAAAGGGCCCTGAACTGGATAAGGCGATTCCAGTAATTGGATTTGATAAGTGCAGGATGAGAATTGAGTATATGTTTAATAAATATATATGAAAGAGCATATCTACAGGCAATTATGAAAATAAACAGCGAATGGCAGCTCCTTGACGCTATAAAGGATGCTGTAAACAGGAAAGGAATCAAGGCGCCTGATGATCTCAATATCTCGATTGGGGATGATTGCGCGGTCTTCCAAATTGACAGCAAAATTTGCGGTCTTATAACAACTGACATCAGTATTCAATCGATTCATTTTTTACGGGATCTGATCTCCTTAGAGGATGTTGGCTTTAAGGCAATGATGGGGAATATATCAGATATAACAGCTATGGGAGGTCTATCAAAATTTGCATTTATATCCCTTGGTATACCTGAGGATATGTCTGAGGAAGATGTTTTGTCTATCTATGATGGGTTGATTGATGCTGCAAATAGAACTGAGGCAGTCATTGCCGGTGGGGATATATCTAAATCCAGGGAGTTGCTGATAAATATCTCTATTTATGGGGAGGTTGCGCAATCCAGACTTATTAGAAGAGATGGAGCTAAAAGAGGAGATGTAATTTATGTTACAGGCAGTCTGGGAGATTCAAGGGCTGGACTTGAGATTATCCATGAGAACGATTCTGATACCATAAAGCCTTTCCCTGAACTTGTACTGAAACATATAAGACCGATTGCCAGATTTGATATAGTAAATGAGATAATAAATATGTTTAATCCAACCTCAATGATCGATATTTCAGATGGGCTCCTCTCAGATATGAGGCATATCACTGAAGCAAGTTCTGTCGGATTTAACATAATAGAGGAAAATCTCCCGATATCGGATGAATTGATCTCCTATTCTTTAGAAATGAAAACTGCGGATACTACACTCCAATATGCGCTTAATAGCGGAGAGGAATATGAATTGCTTTTTACATCAGATAAGAGACTGGTCGAATCGATGAGTTTGAATATAAACAGTATACCTATTACTCCGATCGGAGAGATAATCGACAGTGGTTTCTACTTAACCAGAAATAATCAACCAAACAGGATATCTATTTCCGGTTTTGATCACTTTATACCTTAGGCATATTATGAAAGGAAAACTGATATATTGTATTTTTGTTCTATTATTTTATTTCAATTGTTATAATGCTCCTCAAAAGATACCTACAGGAAGTTGGAATTATAGACTGTTTACCAATGGTATCAGAATGGGAAATGCTGTCATATCGAATCAGCTTATTAACGGCAATTATGTGTCTACAAGTGAGCTGAAACTGAGCTTTGGAGGGATAATTAATACATCTAAGCAGACAATTGTAGAAACAAAAAATTTCAAACCTCTTTCTTTAGAGACTATCAACAAAACGATCAGGGGTAATTCGATCTATACAACTAGTATAAAAGCATCTATCAATGAGGGGAATATTGATTTAGTCTCCTCGCCTGGTGAAAGGAAGTCTGTCATAAAGATAGAAAAGAATTTCATACTTGATGGTAATTATTTCATGGCGAAATTTATTGAGGGAAAATTTAAAACAGGTCTTTCAATTGAGGCTAATATCTATGACCCTTCTATTGAGATTGATAAGCCTATAACAATTAAGACTAGGGTTGTTGGTATTGAGGAACTAAAAATTAAAGGAAAGAGCGAAAGACTAATTCATCTGATTCAATCGATAGAAAATATAAAAAATATCGATTTATATATCAATGCACAGGGTATTTTAATAAAGGGCGTTATAGAAATGCTGAACATGAAGGTTGAGTTAATAAAGGAGCAGCAAAGCTAATGCTTAAGCCTGTTAATCTCTGCTAAAGATAGATTACTCCAGAAAATGCTTAAGGTTTATTTATAATTAAACCTAAGCTGATAATCGTAAACAGCAATGATCTTCTTAAGGATATATGATTATACTATGAAATTAAATTCTATCTGTTCGATTCTTATTATCTTTCTATCTTCTATATCCCCTAATATTGTTCTTTCTTTTGATCCTTCACTTTGTTCAGTAAAACTTAATAGATATTCAGAAAAAGTATATAATGAGAAGGTGTCAAAATATAGGATCTTATCCTTTAACAGCAAATTATCGCTACCTGACACCCCCTTTCAGAGAGTGACAGAAAGCGGCACAACAGATAATAATTATTTCCTTCAGATATACTCTGGAAAGATCAGTAGCATGGCATCTAGTAATGTTGTGGGTTATGATAAAAGCACCAGACTTTTAGATTATGAGGATCCTCAAATATTGAAGTTAAAAAGTAGATTTCAGAACTCGAAAGACATTATAGAAGATGTAGAGAGCTTTGTTTTTAAATATATTAGTCATAAAGAGATTGGCATTCCGATAATTCCAGCTTCTCAGATCCTTAAAAATAGAAGCGGTGACTGCACTGAGCATGCAGTATTGTGCGTTGCAATATTGCGATCTCTTGGTATACAGTCAAGGGCGCTTGTTGGTATGGTTTTATGCAGGGAGTTTGAAGGAAGCAAAAATGTATTCGTCTTTCATATGTGGACAGAGGCTTACGATAATGGTGTATGGCATCTTGTGGATGCTACAAGACCAGGTAAAAAGCATTATAATCATTATATTTCATTTTCTTATCATCATCTTAAAACAGAGATGCCTCTTAGTTATCTAAAGGCAATCTCTGCAATGAAAAGTTTTTCTGTTGAGTACATTGAAAAATAGATACTCTAAATTGAATAGATACTATGACTTATATCTTCTTTTCCAAATTTGAAATAGTGAAATAATATTCAGATGTAAAGTCAAACAAACTAAACTATAAGATACCCTTTTCAACCCTCTCCAAATCTGCTTTCATCATTATTTCAACAAGGGCTCTAAAAGTTGTTTTGGGTTCCCAGCCAATATTTTCCTTTGCCTTCTTTGGATCCCCGATTAGTAAATCAACTTCAGCAGGTCTATAAAATTCCGGTGATGTTTCAACTATTATTTTACCTGTCTTTTTATCTATTCCCTTTGTATTAACGCCTTCTCCCTCCCACACAATATCTATATCCACAAACCTGCATGCAGTTTCTACAAATTCCCTAACAGAATGTGTTTCTCCTGTGGAAAGGATATAATCATCAGGCTTATCCTGCTGCAGCATCAACCACATTCCTTCAACATATTCTTTTGCATAACCCCAATCCCTTTTAGCATCCAGATTCCCTAGTATTATTTTCTCCTTCTGATTATTTTTTATCTTTGCAATGCCGTGCGTGATCTTTCTTGTTACAAATTCAAGTCCCCTTAAGGGTGATTCATGGTTAAAGAGGATGCCGCAGCATGAGAACATATTATAGGATTCCCTGTAATTTATTGTCATCCAATGAGCAAATAATTTTGCAACCCCATAAGGGCTCCTTGGATAAAATGGAGTGCTCTCAGTTTGAGGTATCTCCTGCACCTTGCCGAACATTTCGCTTGTTGAAGCTTGATAAAATTTAGCATCAGGTTTAATATCCTTAATTGCAGCCAAAAGGCGTAATACACCAATTGCATCTATTTCAGAGGTTAGAATCGGCTGATCAAAGGATATTCCAACAAAACTTTGTGCTGCCAGATTATAAACCTCATCAGGTTGAACCTTCTCTATAATATTTCTTATATTTGTTTTTTCAAGCAAATCCATATATAATGTTTTTACATCATTTTCAGCTCCTAATTCATTGATTCTCCAGTTCCTTGAATCTCCGCTTCTTCTGTCTGCTCCATAAACTTCATATCCTTTATCTAATAATAACTTTGATAGATATGCGCCATCCTGACCCCTGATCCCTGTAATTAACGCTTTTTTTTTCATTTTTCCCTCATCAATTTTTATTGCTTATTATTACAACTCTATGACAATAACTACAATGATTTATATAGCTTTTTCTAAAATTATAATTTAAAAAATGTAATCTTAACTAAAAACAGATTGGTAATAAGTTTCATAAAATTTAGAACTCATAATATTGAAGGATTGTATTTCCAACATACATAACTCTTAAATAGTTTTTGAAAAGCTATGTGTGATTATTTATCCATTAAATCCTTAATTAGTTTTACTACTTTTTCTCTCTCGGATTCAGGTTCAATAGGACCCTTATTGAAATAATAGACCTTTTTGTCCTTGCCTATAACTATAATAACAGATTTTTCGTTACAGTTTCCAATTTTCCATGTCTTTTTAAGTTTCTGATCAGTATCTATTAGGATTGTAGATTTATATTTTTCAACCTTTTTTCGAATTACCATTCTAATGATCATATTCGGTTTCCAAGTATCTTTGCAATTTGCGATCCCTATAGGTCTGTATTTAGATTTATTCAGTTTTTTCTTTTTAAGTAGATCAGCAAAAGGATCATTCTGACTGGAAACATCAGGATCATTATAAAAAATAACTAATACCTTTTTACCAAAGTCGGGCAACTCTGTAGGATTGTTATTTGCATCCCAAATTGTAACATTTTCAACAGTGTCACCAACTACTAGTGCAAATAGATTTAGATGTGTAAAGATAACAATTATTCCAACGACTAGTGGAAAGATAATACTCCTTAAATTATTCATAGATTTCTCCTGGAAATTATATTTTTTTTAGGAAATATTATTGAACGATTATGTTTATTTATTTTGCGCTTTTTAAAATCTTTG
>JAXHTB010000199.1:0-7135 GCA_034190185.1 Spirochaetota bacterium
AGGTGGTGTTATCGCTCAATTAACAATGGGAGTAAATCTTAGAACTCAGAGTAAATGGTTTGGAGTAAAGCTATACGCAGGTCTTGGGTTCTTTGGTGGAAATATGACATTATATAGCTCATACTATAATGAATGGGCAGAAGAAATGCAGCTTTATGAAACAGATTTTGATGTAGATTATTCTACATTTTATTACTCTATAGGAGTTGAACTCCCAATGGGAGCTGGAGAAAAATTTTGTGGTCCATTTATTGAAATTACTATACTTCCTACACCTGGCTCAAAAGATATAAGGAAAGCTATTGAGGATGAATATGGTTATTATGAAGGTGAATCCCCAGAGATGGAGGAAGGCAGTGTTGTAATGTTAGCCTTTGGTTTCTCACATTACTGGTAGAATCTCATCTACATCACTTCTTAGGCGCTATATATTAACTGGAAACGTATCGATAAGATAAAAATCGATGCGTTTTTGCTTTTATGTGCATTGATGTCAATTTATAGGATTAAAATACTTTTTTGTTATCTTCTTTTTACAGTATATCTGAATCCGATTTACTTTATGAGTTAATATTGCATGAAAACCTAAAGGGTATCTAATATATTTAGCTTATTGCTTTACTTTGTCAACCCAGTAGATATTAAATCCCAAGGTAATTCAATATTTAACAAGTTTTACTGTTTTTATATATAAGTACAAAGGCTTCTCTGGTAATTTCGGAATCCCATTGAAAAAATCGATCTTTTTCAATTACATGGTAAAGGAGATTCTCGCATCTACAGGAATTAGGTTATCAGATTATTGAGTTTGTCCGCATTCTTAGAAGCTCTTCAATCAAATAGATATGGTATTATTAACTTTCCTCTCCCAATAGCATAATCTTATTGAGGTTACTTCTTAAACTTTTGAGATATATATTTTGAAAGATTATAGACTTCATTATATAATCTATATTCAAAAAGGTCCTGCGGCAAGGTCGCATATGAAGATGTTGAGATTGATGCTTTAAATATCTTTTTTTTCTTTTTTATATCATAAAATACTACGGAAACATTTAGATAATCATCTCCGCCATATATTACACTATAATTATCTTCAATTTTACAATTCTCAAATTTCACATATAATTGTCCCCTCTTTCTTCTAGGGAATTTCTTTGATTTTGGTCTTGCAAAACTGAATTTTTTATCTGGAAGGAATTCTTTAAGGTATTTTCTAAGCACTTTGATGTTCATCTCTTTGATAACCTCTTTCCAATGCTTTTTAGATTCATATCCTAAACGCTTCCAGTCCTTTTCCTGCAGGTCCAGCCAGCCGACGTATATCTTAGTGTATTGATTTAGCGATGGTTTAGATGTAGATTCTATCTTAATCTGAAAAGGGGAAGAGGAACTACAACTGATAATGATAATACATAAAAGAACTTGAAGTGTATAGATTAAATATCTTTTCATAATTTCTTCTCCTATTGTTTTAATAAAATAAATCAATTCTTATCTATACTATATGCCTTTTCTACAGCCTTTTGAACAGCATTCATTATAACACGGCTGCTGTTTGTAGCGCCAGTTACAGCATCAACATCTGTAGACTGTTTTTCAACTATCCTTTTAGGAATCAGATCAACAGCTTTTTTGCCTATCCATGATGCGAAATAGTCAACCACCTCGACCTTTTCAATTCTGGAATTCTTGATCGTAACCTTTACAAGAGAATTATTGGGCCATTTTTTATAGTAACCTTGATATATTCCATCAACTAAAGATCTAGTATCAACCTTTCTTCCAATTACTGGAGTAATTTTACAACCTGAAATGGAGAATAATACCATAGTAATCCAAATGTAGTTTATTATTCTATTATTGATTTGCATCAATATATCTCACAAATGAACTCAAATATAGTTATCAAATAATAACATCAGAAGTCATGGCTTAACTATTTATTTTGAACATTCAAATATAGGAAAAATACCATACCCAGTCAAGGATTATTAATGCTTTATATATTATTTTTTGATAATAAGAGCTTCTTAAATTTCTAAAACCTGCTTAATAGAATATTATAGATAATTCTTTTAATAACAAATGCTCTTTATTTACTGTTTTAATTAGGGGATTGGTAACTACTCAGCTATCTCTTAACTGCTTGAATATTTTGAATTTTTATGGAAGTGTAAGACAAAAAGATGGAAGAGATTGAGGAAATTATAAAACACCTTTATTTTCTCCATAACTCAATAATTTCCACATCTCCTTTTTCTTCATATCAATTTAAATATAGCTGGGCATTCACGGGGATTGTTTCTTTACTTGAGTATTTCTCATCTATTAGCTATAGATACAACAATGGAAGTACTTAAGGTAATTACATTGATTCAGGTGGTGACAGGAAAGCTATTTATACATCCTTATAAAAAGCTATTAGCACCAGTTAGTTCCTATGGATCTATTTCGAATATGAATTATGAATCTTTTACTGTTAAGCTGTTTATCTTAATGTATATGTGTGGAAATAAAACGGTCGATCCCAGATACATAAATTTTTTTTGATTCAAGGAATCCATAATTATGTGAACCAAAAATTGTTATTAACTCCTTTGGAAACTTTGCAAGTTCATATAGTTTCTTGCCCTGGCTATATGGCACAAGTTCGTCATCCCTGCTATGAATTATAAGCACAGGACATTGGACCTTCATTATATATCTGTATGTCCTGTAACTATCTCCAAATATAAATTGAGCTGGAATCCAAGAATAATGAAGCTTTGCGACATCTGCTAATGAAAAGAATGTTGATTCAATAATCAGCATTCGTGAAGTGTAATTCTGCGCAAGCCATGCAGCAATTGGACCTCCAAGTGATCTGCCAAATATGATAATTCTGTCTTGTGATATCTTTCTTTTTTTTGTCAGATATTCCATAGCAGCTTCAGCATCTAAATATGTGCCATCCTCTGAGGGTGAACCATTACTTCTGCCGTATCCTCTATAATCATAAATAAAAATACTTAAACGCAATTTATAGAATATTTTGATTGAATCTATTCTATTCGAGATATTACCCGAATTTCCATGACTGAATAACACAACTCCCCTATCACCATTACAGGGAATCCACCATCCAGATAGTTTTACATTATCTTTTGTTGTAAAAAAAACAGATTCATAGTAAAGTCCAATATCCGAAGGAACCGATACAATTTTGTCATTGGGATAATACATGAAGTACGGCTTACCACCGCATGATATGATAGATAAAAAAAGCAGTAGAATAACAAATCTGCTGATCTTAACATGAAAATGCATCATCAATAAAATCCTCTTTCATAATCACAGAGCAGAAAAAAAGGGTTTATCAACCTTTACAGATTATATCTTAAAAAATATGAGTACTAATATAATATATAAGTAACGAGGTATAAGATAAAATTTTCAGTAAATGATTATTCAATCTACCTTCAACGCACTGCAATACACAAATTACTGCACCAGTAATGTTTAACTTAAGTTAAATACTTCTCTGCAATTTCATCAGATAATTTTGATATCTTTTCTGGGTTTAACTTATCATCCTCAATGTCAATTACTATATTCTTATCAGATATTTCAAGATGATCTTTAATTGGATTTATCATATATTGATAATCAATATATCTTCTGTAGAAGTTAGATATATTAGAATCTCTAAAATCTGTTTGTTTGTCATTTTTAATAGATGCATAAATTATCTCATCAACATCTGTGCGTAATAGATCACTTACTCTGACTCTATTTATTGGGAAACCTGAATTATATAATTCACCTGCAATATTGTGTGATTCAAAAACCGGATAGATCAATAATGAGGCGCAAAGTATATCCTTAAAAAAACCTGTGCTGAATAATTTTTTGTTAAGATTTCCATGAACCGATAGCATTACTAAAGGCAGTGTTTTGAATATCTCAATTCTATTAGTTCCTGTTAATTCCTGTGCAAATTTGAAAATCTTACTATTTCTATAGAGATATTTATCTGGAAAAGTAATATCCAGAAAATTATTTATTCTATCTTCAGATATAAATTTAACTGCATTTTTTTCAAACTCCTTAATATCCTCACAAAGCAGGAAAAGAGTAGTAATAAAAAAGCCCCAGAAAGATGAATATAGAATGTCAATATTCAAATCAGTTTTGTCCATAGCGCTAAAGAGGGGCGTGTACATTACAGATCTATGCATATCTGTCTGTATCACAAGCCCTCTTTTGGGGGATGTAATAAGCTGAATCAGCTCATTTGAATCATCCATGATATGTTTATAAAGATTAGATGATAAGGCTTCATCTTTGTTCAGTTTAAGATTCTCAAAGATATATCCACCTTCAAAAGTGCCTGCATCTTTTGAGTAATATCTGTTAAGAGTATAATATACCCTTTGTCCATCCACCAGCTTAGAATCAAAGAGATCATACAGAGATTCCTTATCCCTTATCTTTTTTATAAGAGTGAAGATGATGTCTGTAAGAGAAAAAATTTTATCCCTAAGATCATGATCATAGTCTGAAAGATCAATTACAATATACTTATATTTTTTAGTAAGAAGAAACAAAATCGGAGATATAATATCTGAATTTACCTTTACGTTTGATCCAAATGCAATGTTCATCATAAAAAGATTTTCATTTATCTCTAATATCCTATCACTAAATAACTGATCTTCGGTTTGTCCTTCAGATATTTGCGATATTGCAGGAGCAATCTCCTTCTCAAATATATTGAATACTGAATTTCCTTTATATGAGGAATCAATAATTATAGTATCTCCATACCTTGAAAGCGACATGCCTAGCAAGGACGAGAAGATAGACTTCCCTGAATCGTTGTAAGGGCTATAGACAGTGATGATTCTAGCATTATTTCTAATATGACATTCTGCTGCATCTGTAATAGTAAATCCTATTCTGTTTAATGTTCTGATATATCCCTTGTAACCTTTATAGTTGGAAATAAAGAATTTATAAACATTCTCAACATCAAACTTAATTAGTCTAGAATCATAGACAGCTTTTATAATACCTCGTCTCTTAGTTGTTGTAAGTGGGATTTCTCCGAAAAAGGAACCTGGGGAAAGGTAAACAATATCATTTTTATTACGATTTACTATTTCAAACAAACCATCAAGAACAATAGCAAAATAGTCTATTTGGTGGAGATCAATTTTTTCTCCTTTTTTTATTACTTGAACATTCCCAATTTTTCTTATAAACGCAATTTCCTCATTTTTAAAATGAAGGAAAAATGGAAATTCATGCAGAATTTTGTGGATATTATCCATTATAATTTCTTAAGGATGTTAACTATTTCATTCTTGCCAAGTAGATCAATTGGTCTGGTATTTGCAAAATCTATAGCTGACTGGGAGTAATCACCTACTGAGATGATAATTACTCTTGTAGCGTTTTTTTGTTTCATTGATTCATGAAGCTGCCTAAGTAATCTATCACCAATAGTATTTGCACTTCGCACGATGTAAATAATTCTATTTGATTTTCTAAGATTCCTCCACTTCTGTTCAGACTCAACTGCCAAAATTGTAACCTCTGTTTCACTTGTTTCTATATCAAGTATACTATAACCCATCTTTTCTACCATTTTTCTACATAAATGCTCAAATTGAGATAATCCTGCAATCATAAAATCCTTGACATGATCATCTTGGCGAAATTCTGAATAGGCTTTTAATTTTTCCTGTACATCCCTAAAGTCTTTTTTAACTTCGGATATCTTTTCCCAGTTTATAATTGCTGCATTTAAATCTCTCATCTTCTCCTGAGCATCTGCCATAAAATATCGAATATTCAACTCACTACTACTTCCCTTTTTTGCATATTTTAAACCTCTATCGAATTCCATAATTGCCTTTGGAAGTTGCCCCATCTCAAGGTAACAGGTTCCTTTAGCAAGAAAACATTTGACCTTTATATCATTGTCCTTGTCAGCAGTATCAAATTCTTTAATTGCCCATTCATTATCCCCCATCTGTCTTAGTACAAGACCAAGGAAATAATGAGCTTTGTAATTCCCCTGATCCATCTTTAAAGACTGCAATAAGAATTGTTTTGCCTCATCATAATTCCCTTTTCTATAATATGATTGACCTAGATAATAATGGGTTATTGCATCTTTATTTAATGAAATACTCTTCTTGAAGAAACCAACAGCTTTATCGTATACACCACTGTTCAAAAAAATTTGACCTAATTCAAAATAACTTTCATAATTTGCAGGATCAATCTTTGTAAGGATAAGATATTCCTTCTTCGCTTCCTCAATAGCATTTCGATTTAGATATATTCTTGCAAGATTTTGTCTAATATTATTTTCCTTTATTTTGTGGTCAAATTTGGCCAGTTTCAAAACCTGTCTATATTCAAGAATAGCATATTGAATATTTTTTTCTTTCATATTTGCTTCAGCAAGTAGATAATGAGCAAATGCATTTCTATCATCTTTTTCCAGTATATCGTTCAATTTCTTAATGGCAAGTTTAGTCTGACCAGCTTCAATCATCTTCTCAATCTCTTCAATTTTACGGGGCGCTATATATGAACTAAAAATATATAATCCCACTATAGTGATAAATATGATGCATATAAATATAATAGCATAAGTAATAAACATAAATATTTGATCCTTCTTTTATGAAAAGTGGTTATATATTTTGATTTTGTTATTATCAAAATTAATAAGCTCTATTAAAATAAAAAATTAATGCTAAAAAATTGTTAATGATCATATTCTATTCAGATAGATATCATCATCTTAAAAAATCCGATCATAAGGTTCGTGCTTTTGGTGTAAATGGATTCAAGGAGTCAGGCGGAAGTCGAGAATCGAAGAAAGGGCGAAATTCCTTATGCTCCCCAAGTATTTAATACATTTTTTGTCCTCTATTGTCCTATATAAAAAAATTTTTGAAAAAATAAATTTAGCTAATAATTTTTATATCTTATTACTCGTTTCTTCCAATTTTTTAATCTTTTCGTGAGCTTTCATTAATTCCATTCTACTAAGTTGAGAGACATTCTCATGAGCTTTAGCTATCTTACTTACTGACATCATCTCATTACTGGCAAATTCTACTACATTTTCATA
>JAXHTB010000002.1:0-37919 GCA_034190185.1 Spirochaetota bacterium
CAGCAATGCTCTTCATAGCCTGAACTGTTTCAGCAACAGATTTTCCACCATCCTCTGCATCTACTGCAGCCTTTTCAGATATTGAGGCTGTTTCTTTGGCATTATCAGCGTTCTGAATAACTGAGCTGTTCATCTCTTCCATAGAGCTTGAGACCTGTTCAACGCTTGCGGACTGTTCGCTTGCGCTTTGCGCCATCTCCTGTGCTCCTGAACTCATCTGCTCACTGCCAGAGGCTACTTGCCCGGATGCAGTTTGTGCATTTATAGCAAAATTTGTAAGATTTTCTATCATCATGTTGAGATTATTCTTTATCTCGTTAAAATCACCATTATAGTTATCAGTGATCTTTTCTGGCAGGTCACCCTTGGATATACGATCCACATACTCAGCAGCAACGTTCAAGGGGCCGATCACCGCGTCGAGCGTGTCATTCACGCCCTTAACGATAGCGGCGTAGTCGCCCTGATGCTTGCCCGCATCCGCGCGTGTGTCAAGCTTACCCTGTACCGCTGCATTAGATAGGATGTTAGCGTCAGCCACAAGCTCGCTTATTGCATCGATGCATTGATTCAGATTATTTTTAATCTCATTAAAGTCACCTTTGTAATCGTCAGTGATCTTTTCTGGCAAATCGCCCTTTGATATGCGATCCACATACTCAGCCGTTACGTTAAGCGGACCCATAAAAGCGTCAATAAGTTCATTTGTCTGATCAATAATTCCCTTAAAATCAACACCCACACTTTCAGAATCTCCTCTGGAGTCGAGCTTGCCTTCTAAAACATTTTTAATTAGTTGATTAAATTGAATTAATATTTTTTGTATTCCCCCTGAAATGGTGCGGTTAATCAAAAATCCAATAGAAAAAGAGATCCCCAAAATAATTACTAAAAATATTATAAGAGTAGTTCTGGTAGAGTTGGTGTTGCTCTCCAGTTTCTTTTTAGCTATACTTCTCCCCTTTTCTGTAATATTCATAAATTCTCTTGCGCTAGCGATCATAGACTCTTCTTTCTTTTTCTTTATAGAATTAAAATCATAATTTTTTGCAAAATTTTTCTCATACGCTTCAACAGCATTCCTCATTCGAGTCATTTGGTTTATATTTATCTTCCTCTTCATTTTGGCTTTTGTTGTTTCGATCTGTTTATATACACTATTTAGTATTTTTTTTAATTCTTCAGCATATTTTTCTTCATGACGCATGATGAAGTTTTTTTCAGCTACCCGAATTTCCACAACATATTTTATAAGTCTGTTCGCATCGTCAGCCTTGTTTACCCGTTCTCTTGAAAAGTCCTTTAGCATCTGTTTTTTCTGATCTTCTCTTAAATCTAAAGACTGCTTTTCCATTTCCCTGGCTGCCTTTACTATCGCTTCTCGTGTTTCAATTATTCCTCTTTGAGCAGAGGAATATTCTTTAAAATAATTTAAATATTCATCACTAATTTTTGCGATCTGATCAACCAGATCTATATCCTCCTTTACTTTTAATAACGATTTTGTTGATGAAATATTTTTATCAATCTTTAATTTCACCTCTTCCATCTGTTTTACATATTTTTCTTCCCCCCTGGCGATATAATTTTTTTCAATAATTCTCAAATCTTTTCCTAGTTTTGCAAATCTGTTAAAATCATCACCAACTGTTACATATCTAATAATTGTTCCAATACTACTAATATTGAATATCCCTGATATAAACATCAATAGAACTATCGAACTTATTCCCAATACAAACTTTGTTACTAATTTCATCTCATTTAACTTATTTTTAATCATTTTTAGCTCCTTAATGTTAAATTTTGAATTTATGACATTTATACTTTTACAATGTCAAGATAATTTTTTAGCACTGGCACGTAGTATAAATATTTTTGACGAGCCAATTAGTAACATTACTAAATAATTCTGTTTGCAACATTGGATATAACGCTTTAGTGAGAAATGATTATTATAATTAATTTGCATATACGATTTGATTGTTAAATGATTTCGATAATACACCTCCATTTTTTAAATTTTTTTTGAACAAAACAGCCTCCGCAAAGAAATGAGAAATTTTTACAGCAGAGGGAGAAGATCGCTAAGATGAATTATGGTCTATCTATCATTGATAATACAGCAGATAGGAATTAGATAACCTTGTATAATTACGACTTTTATTTGCTACAATGTCAACAGACGCAAATAGTTTTTTCTTTGCGATCTCTATGCCTCTACGGTGAACTATTAATTATTATTAATACCGCTCAAACTCGCTGTCTTCGATTGTGTTCATATCAATCGAGACGCCGGTTTTCTCTCTCGAAGCTAATCCTATGCCAATTTTCGAGTGTGCATCAACGGTATCATTTTTTTTATTTGACGCTGACGATTCTTGAAAGGTTTTCGATAAAGATTTGTTGCGTAACTGAACATGCTCTGCCTGCCCTGTATGAATATTAGTATTATCCACCTTGAAAAACCCTGCCACCTCCTGAAGCTGCACAGCTTGGCTTGACAGCTCCTCGCTTGTTGACGCCATCTCTTCTGTAGATGAGGCATTTTGTTGAATTGCTTTATTTAACTGTTCAATAGCCTCTGTAACCTGCTGAATGCCGTTTGCCTGCTCAGAGCTTGAGGCATTTATCTCTTGCACTAGCTCCGCGGTCTTTTGTATCTGGGGCACTATGTTCTCTATTAGTTTACCCGCCTTTTCAGCGATCTCCACGCTGCTGCTTGAGAGGTCGCTTATCTCCTTGGCAGCAGTTGAACTTCTTTCAGCAAGATTACGTACCTCAGAAGCCACTACTGCAAAACCCTTGCCATGCTCCCCAGCCCGGGCCGCCTCTATTGCAGCGTTAAGCGCAAGCATATTGGTCTGGGATGCTATGCCTTCGATCACGCTGATCTTCTCAGCAATACTCTTCATGGCCTGGACTGTTTCAGCAACAGATTTTCCGCCATCCTCTGCATCTACTGCAGCCTTTTCAGATATTGAAGCCGTCTCTCTAGCATTATCAGCATTCTGGATAACAGAGCTGTTCATCTCCTCCATAGAACTTGAGACCTGCTCTACGCTTGCTGACTGTTCGCTTGCGCTCTGCGCCATCTCCTGTGCTCCTGAACTCATCTGCTCACTTCCAGATGCAACCTGAGTAGATGCATTTAGCACATCAGCAGCTATCCTGGTAAGGTCCTCAACCATTTTGTCTAGAGCAATCATTAACTCATCCTGAGAAGAACGCCTTTCAATATTTACAAGAAGATTGCCTGTAGCAATTTCTTGAGCAATATCTACCACTTTATTCATTGCATCAATAAGCTGATTTAGGTTGTTCTTGATCTCATTAAAATCTCCCTTGTATTCGTCCGTTATCTTTTCAGGCATATCCCCTTTTGATATCCTATCAATATATTCAGCAGCAACGTTCAAAGGAGCTATAACATTATCAAGTGTATCATTAACTCCTTGAACAATTGTTCGATAATTTCCTTCAAATAGGTTCACATCTGCTCTGATGTCAAGTGTGCCTTCTTTAGCTGCATTAACAAGATTCATTACTCCATCAGTGACCTCCATCTCTTTGCTTATATCCAAAGCATACTCCAATGCGCCGATTATGTTGCCATCATTATCTTTTAAAGGCGCTCCAGAATATCGGATCGGCAGGTTGCCAGTTGGAAGCTTTGCTATAGTATCGCTTGTAAAGACATCGTTCTGCTGCATTGCCTTTGCTACCTGACAGTCCTGAGTGTTACAATGATCTGTATTAAAAAGTCTGTAACACTTCTCACCAATACAACCTTCAGGCATTTTACCCACAGCATTTGCCCCTGCTGGATTCATGAACTGGATATTGAAATCTCTATCCACAACCATAACAGGTGTTGGTATTTTATTCAGGAATTCAACCTTTGCATTTGCATCATCCATTGCGTTCATCACTTCTGTCTGATCCATGACGATCTCAAGAGCTCCAATTATTTTGCTGTTTTGATCTCTTACAGGAACACCTGTGTATGATATAAAAAGATTATTGCCACCAGGATGAGCATCTGTCTCACTTGTCTCTAAATGCCCGCTCTTCATAGCCATGGCGCAAGCACATCTATCTGTACGGCAGTCAGATGTCTTAAAATGATCATAGCATTTCTCACCGATTAGCTGATCTTGAGACAATCCGATTACGCCTGCACCTGCTTTGCTTATAAAACGAATATCAAAGTCTTTATCAATGATCATCGTTGGCGTTGGTATTGCATCAATGTGACCCACAATAGTATCAATGGTATGGTTTATACCATCGATAATATTTGCAAATTCGCCCTGGTGCTTCCCTGCATCTGCGCGTGTGTTGAGCCTGCCCTCAATAGCAGAATTAGCCAGCATACCGGCATCATCAACCAGTGCGTTTATAGCATCCATGCACATATTCAAATTATTCTTAATCTCATTAAAGTCACCCTTATAATCGTCTACGATCCTTTCTGGAATGTCTCCCTTTGATATGCGGTCAATATACTCAGCAGCAACGTTTAAGGGGCTGATAACTGCATCGAGGGTATTATTCACACCCTTAACAATAGCGGCGTAGTCACCCTGGTGCTTGCTTGCATCTGCGCGTGTGTCAAGTTTGCCCTCTACCGCTGCCTTCGTCAGCATACCTGCGTCAGACACAAGCTCGCTTATTGCATCGATGCACATGTTTAGATTGTTTTTTATCTCGTTAAAATCGCCATTATACTCATCTGTGATTTTTTCAGGCAAGTCTCCCTTTGATATTCTGTCAATATACTCAGCTGCAACATTTAACGGGGCTATTATGGCATCTAATGCATCATTTATGCCCTGCACTATACGTTGATAATTGCCTTCAAACCTGCCTGCATCAGCACGCGCATCCAGCTTGCCTTCCAGAGCCGAATTCACAAGATTTAGTACACTCTCCGTAACCTCCATCTCTTTGGTAATATCCAGAACAAACTCTATAGCGCCGGTGATGTTGCCCTCTGCATCTTTTATAGGCGTTGCTGTGTATCGAATTGGAACATTACCTGATGACAGTCTTGCTGTTGTATCGCTTGTAAACACACCATCCAGTTGCATTGCCTTTGCCACCTGACAGTTTTGAGTGTTGCAATGCTCAGTATTAAATAGACTGAAACACTTCTGTCCGATGCATGCATCCTGTGACCTGCCCACTGCCTGAGCGCCGACTTTATTAATATAAGTAACATTAAACTCTCTATCGACACCCATGATTGTTGTTGGAACAATGTCGAGCATTGCTGCTTTTGCCTCGCATTGTTCAAGGGCTGACTTTAACTCTATCCTACTTCCGTTAGATCCCTCTAAATTATCACTTTTCTTTTTTGATTTCCATCTCATAATAAACCTCCAATTTTAAATATAAAATTTAATTCATCATATATTTGATAATATTTCTGCGCATACGGCCATTACGCTCAATGGGCCAAGACCTTTATCCAGCATCTCATTTAAATACTGAAGATGTTTTATGTTTTCACCGCATATGCCGTTTAAATCGATCCGCACATCAAGACGACCGGCCCTTATCGCTTCTAAAAGATTTTCAACTTCCCTAAGCATGCGCCTATTCGCTGATGAGATAACCTCATAATGCTTCTCTAACAATGGATTAATTGCTGTCTCATCTTCCTTATTTTCTAAACTTTTAAAAACAATATTCTCTGCAATGTTACTCATTTATTTACCCTCATATTCACCGGCTCGAAATCGGTTATAAAAATCGATAATCCAATATCTTCCTAATATTTTTTAAGCCTTCTTGTATTTGCAAATTACACGTCATTAACATTGGCGCTCCATGTCCAAAATAGATCGAGCTTATATCCCTGTGGCAAAGCTTTTCTAGAACCATAACAAAGGCATCCTCATGCAATCCGTTAGTTGATCGTATTATTACAGGCGTATCTCCAGCAAATAGAACACCATCCTCCTCACAGTATAGACAGATTGAATCACTGCTGTGTCCCGGAGAGTGTATTGCTTCAAATGATCTGTCACCTAATTTCAAGATGTCTCCATCTTTGATAGAGCAGTCAACACCTTTCAATGATCTTGAAAATGCACGCACCACAGGTTTGAAAATTCTTTTGATTTGAGGGAGCATACTCGCATGATCATAATGGTTGTGAGTAAGGATCACCTGCTCCACTCTCTGTTTACCAACACCTGTTGAAGAGTTGTTTATCTTATCTATCACATCCGGGTCTCTCCCCACATCTATTAGAGTATTTACATCAGATATGGCATTCCATGTTCCAGTAATAAGATAGACATTTGATGTGTATATTGTGCTGTTCTCTGTTAGATTTTGAATTTTCATAATAAACCCACCATCGATGTTATGGTAGAGGCGAACGGTCGTTCGCCTCTACAGGTTGATTTTGCCTTTCACATCCCTACAGACTTATCCCACCTTTCTGAACAGTTGAGCATTAGAAACAGCAGGTTCGAACATATCCTGTACACAATCCGGCATCTTTTGAGTCTGTTCAGTCACAAAGAAACCACCTTCCATTAATGCACTGTGAAACATTTTTATTACTGTAATTCTTTCCTCTAGTTTAAAATGAAGAAGCACATTTTTGCAGACTATCAGGCTTAAATCTTTGCGTATCGGCTCTAATGACAGAAGGTCGTGCTTTTTGTAATTAACTGCCTTTCTAATCTCTTCGGATACCTGAAAATTATTCGGAGTATCCGCATTTGAAAAATATCTTCTAAAGATATCCTTTGGTATCCTCTTGACCTGTTCGTCGGGATATATTCCGTGTTTAATTATTTTTTCAAAGAGATTGCTGCTGTCGATATCGGTTGCATAAATCCTGACATTGCGAAAGATCATCTTGCCCATATTTTCACGGAACATAATGGCAAGAGAGTATGGCTCTGGTCCCATTGCGCAACCTGCATCCCATATGTTTATGTACCTGCGCGTTCTTAATGAAGGTATCACATAATCACGGATTATTTCCAGTGTCTGCATGTCCCTGAAGAAATAGGTAAAGGCCATCTATATTCCTGCGATTTTAGAAACTCTTGGTAAATGCATATTATCAATATGATTTTATTTAAATACCCTTTAATAATCAATAACTGAAAAATATGATTTACTTATGACAGAATCTGTTATATAATATAAACGAATTTGTTACTTGAATAATAATAAGCATGTACTTCCCTGATTATTCAGGTATTATCTGTTTCTGTAATTCATTGTTAAAAACATTGAACAGATATTGGTATAAGAGTAGTTTCAAGGATAAAATATAAATTGGATAAAAATAATATTTATTTTTAAAAACTAACATGAGTGCAAAGAATAATATAAAAAAAATACTCATAGTAGATGATTTCCCAATAATCAGATTTGGTCTTAAGAAGTTAATAGAAAAAGAAAAGGATATAAAAATTTGCGGAGATACCGCAAGCGTGAACGAAGCTGTAAATCTTATAACAAATCTTGAACCTGATTTGATAATTTTGGACATGCTTCTTGAAGGGAGTGTAAGTGGAATAAATCTGCTAAGAGCGATCAAAAATAGATTCCCTTTTTTGTTTTCCCTTGTATTCTCAGTATATGACGAACCGATATATGCGGAGCATGCTATAAAGGCCGGAGCCAAAGGATATATAACTAAGAAAGAATCAGACATGGTAGTAATTGAAGCAATACGCAAGGTAATGAATGGAGAATTATATTTAAGCAACAATATATCTTTAAAGATCGTTGGAAAGTTGCTGGGCTGCACAGACGGAAATAGCATAACCCTTGAAAATAGATTAAGCGAGCGGGAATTTGAAATATTTCATATTATAGGAAGCGGATTAGGAACCAAGGAAATCGCTAGAAAACTGAACCTAAGCGTCAATACAATCGAATCTCATAAAAGGCATATTAAACAAAAATTGAATATTAAAGATTCAAATAATCTGATGAAACATGCGGTTCAGTGGATGCATACTCAAAATAAATAATCTATAAAGCAGGATGTATATTCTATTTTGAAGTACCATTCTAACCATCCCTTCTTAATAATGGTAAATTATATAAAAAATTGTATGCTTGATCAGCCTCCTCACAAAAAATTCGATTAAGACTTCAAAATTGTATTCTCTTTTTATCATTTCTTCAAATAACTTTAGTCGCAAAGGCACGGATTTTGTATAATCCATACCATCCCATACCATGAATTATTTAAAGATATAAAAGAGAGACTTGACATAATAACAGTATTATTTTATACAAAAACAGCATGTAATTACAATACTGTATGATAGGAGATAGTAGCAATGAATGAACTGTTGCTATTATATTTTCTGTTAACTAGTTATTTTACTAGTAATGATTATAAAATTATTAAGTTTTATCATTATGGCACTATAACAATACCTAATTAAGACTATATTTTACATTTCTTTTTTGGTAATAATTCCCTTTAAATGGTTTAAAACTGTATCGATATATCGAATGTCGATTTTTTTAAGAACGCTATTTCTTGGTCATATTTTTTAGTTATAAGGTGATTCTTTATGTTAGCATGGATAGACTGTACAGCGCTTAACAACAAACACAAAATTTGGGGCATGACCATATTAGAAAGGATTATAAGGATACTTGCCTCTTCAAATATAACAAAGGTTTTTCTACCATTAGGTAAAAATGAAGAAAGCTTATGGTTTAGAAAAGATTTTAAAAGAAGTTTCCAAATAGATATTGAATTTACAGGCAATGAAAAAAGTATGTACGATTCTCTTAAGACTATATTCAAGGAAAATCCTAATGAACTTGTTATGCTGATTCAAGGAGAAGTTCTTTACGATCATAGAATAATTGAAAAACTTAAAAATCATACAAATCCGCTTGGAATTTATGACTCTGAAAGTGATATCTTTTCTGGCGCATTAGTGATAGACAAAACTGTTTTTGAAGAACTTCACATAAATCAGACTGATAACATTGAAACAATCTATAAGAAATCTATATCCTTACAAATTATAGAATGGAATAATACAGAGTCTATGGATAAATATATTCTAAAACTAAGAGCCACACTTAAGCCATATATGATCAGGTTGAAGAGTGAAAAAGATATAGATAAAGCAGAAAAATACCTTTATAATTCCGTATATAAGGGTGTTACAGATATAATGGTCAAGTATGTGTATAAATTTCCTGCGCGGATTATAACTTCAATGCTTTCAAAGACAACAATTACACCTAATAATGTAACATTTCTTAGCTCTTTATTTGCATTTATATCTATACCATTATATGCTACAGGCTATATGGGATTTGGACTTCTTGTTTGCTATATTCATAGCTTGCTAGATGTTGTTGATGGGAAATTAGCTCGGCTTACCTACAGGATAAGCAATACGGGAAATATTTTGGATCATGGTTCTGATTGGATTAGTCTTCCATTATGGGTTTCCGCAATAGGATGGCACCTATCAGATTCCTTATTTTCCGGGGAGTTTTTTATTTATTCAATTTTATTTATCATTGCATATATTGTAAACAGGCTTGTCTTTTGGTTATTTTTAAGAGTACAAAAAAAACCCCTAGGTGATTTCAGGAAATTAGACCGTTATATCAGACTTTTCCCTGGCGCTAGAAAACAGGCCAGCCTTGTCATTCTTCTGATAGGCTATTTTCTTAATATGAATGAACTGTTCTTCAAAATATTAGTTATTTTTACGATATTAAGCAGTATTTTTTATATTATTAGATTCCTTCAGTTTATGCCTCTGGCTCTTGAAAATAGAAAACGGGAATTGATATAAATAATTAAGATGACAATTAATACATTTATCAACAAACCGGATTCAGAGCCCTCATTTCTGCTTAATAAATTGATAGATATGATTGAAGATATTCCGAAAGGAGAAACCCTTCATATTGCATTTTATTATCTAAGAAATATAAGGATGTGCAATGCACTTATTCAGGCTAAAGATAGAGGCGTTAAGATAAAAATTTTAATGTCTGGGAATACATATTACAAAACAGGGAATGTAGATTCAATAAAATTCTTGCGTAATAACGGATTTAATGAAAATGTATTCAGGTTGCGGCATACTCCGAATATAATGAAAAGAAGAATGCATCTTAAACTGTTTTTGGCTTCGAAGTGCGGTAGTAGAAAATATATAAGCCTTTTCGGAACCTATAATCCTTCAGGAAATGATGAAAACGAAAAGGATGTATTTGATGTCATAGGCGATCAGGATAATGGTTATAATGTAATGATGGAAATAGAGGAAGATAAAGCAATTTATGATTATCTATTGAAATACTTTATTACACTTTTTGAAAAACCAGAAGGAAGATTTATGTATCCTTCAAAATCTTTCAGAGATATCTCTTTTTATCCAAGTCCATCCAAAAATAACAGATTCCTATCCTATATTAAGGATCTTGAACAAAATGTTGAAAATATTAAAAACCTTAGAATAAGAATAGCTGTATCGCATATCTCAGAGCGTGTAACAGTGAAAACGCTCTGTAAACTCGCAGTGATGGGTCACGATATTGAAATCATTGGTCATGACACAGAAAGAAGATTTCCTAAAAAAGTGGAAAAGAGACTAAAAAAACATAGGGTCATGGTGATAAGATACATTCACCCTGAAGGATTCCCAATGCATTGTAAATTTATTTTATCTGAGTATAATGATATAAATGGGAAAAGCTATTACGACTTATTTCTTGGGAGCATGAATCTTACTAATAAATCTTATTATCGAAACGATGAACTCCTTGCACTTTTTTCTAATCATACAATTTTTGAGGATTTCAGTAAATTGTATGAAGAATTGAGAGCTAACACATTAAAATATTTAGATAAAACTACTGTATAATTCTTTTATTCATATCGCATAACATAATGGTAAGTTCAAATGAATTTATTTAACTAAATAATTTAGACATTATTTGTTATCTTTAACTTGTTAATGTATAATCAAGATATTCTTTCTTTGAGAGAGGTAAGTAAATAAATCGGAAAAGATGGAAAAAAAATGTTATTATCTGCCAAAAAACAAAAATAAAAAAACCATAATCTGGACGGGAAAACACTAAACCGATAATCATAGTCATTAAAAAGGCATTCCTGCGCGCAATAAAGATTCTGACATAATAATCAAGTTTGGTATAATCATTTATACTAGCATTATATAACTTTCTGAATAATTTGATCATTATACGATCAATAATATAGATTACAACCAGTAACCACGTAGATATAACAAAATAAGAATTAAAATTCAACATATTACCTTCTGCTAAACTCCAGCCAACACCAAGATACCATATTGGAAGATAAACTCTATCTGAGATATGATCCAGCCGACGTCCGGAGGTTGTTGTTCTCATTGTTAATCGAGCTAGTTTTCCATCAACTGAATCCAAAAAGCTCATAACTACTCCCATACAAATTGCGAGCCAATACCATCCAAGGAAATAAAAAGGAATGGAGCCAAAAGCCAAAGAAATACTAAAAAGAGTGATTTGATTTGGAGTTAAGTAAGTTGGGCTTATTAAACCTACAAATATTCGAACAGGAATGGGATAAATATATTTTGTTACAAAATCAACTGCTCCCTTATATACAGAATTGAAGGAAATTAGTTTGGCTTTTTTTAATGACTGTTTATCCCTTACTTCTAATAAATAGGGAACTAAATGCTTGCGTAGCTTTACAATATAACAGTCCATATCTTTTGTAAGGATTTTATCCAGACTAGGATTTTTGCTAAATAGATCTTTTAAATCTTTATAATCCCTGGGATTATCGAAATCATAAACCTTTTTGCAAACACTAAAGATAAAGGGAGAGGATAAATTATCATTTTCTGTAACATATTTAAAATGATTTTTTTCTAACTCTTGTTGTAGATACTGGAGAATGCGGGAATCAAATACTGCATTTCCTTGTATTACTAAAAAATTGCTATCATCGTTTTTAAGAATAGAAGTTAATGTTTTAATTTCATTACTCTCTATTTGTTGAATTTTTATGTTTATAGTATTCCATTGTTTAAAATCTTTTCTTAAATTCGATTTAATAATACTAAAGTCATTAGCTATTAGAATACATTCTTCGATGTTAATAGATGAAAGTTGTCTTAAAATCTTCTCATAAAGCGTCATGCCCCATAAACGCAGAAGGGCTTCATCTTTATTAGCAAATATAATGGCTTTGGTTTTTTCTTTATTCATAATTAATTTATTTTTTTGTTATAATTCTTACTTATTGTAAGATTTGTGTGTATTCATGTTAAAGATGCCCATAAAATATTAGTCACAACTGAAGATGTAAATACACTTTTTTTTATTCAAATGTTAGCTATATAAAACATATTTCCACAATTGTTGTTGATAAATAGCAATAGTAATAAAAATATGTATTTTATAATACATACTCAGTCAGTATAGAAGAAATTATTTACTTACTGTAAGTATAAAATAAATATTTGTAAATTATATAAATAGTCAACAATAAATTTATTGTTAACATTCATTCTCAATTTCAATTATATATATAATGATGGTGTTCCAACATGAAATCGATTAAGTACTTAAACGTTTTGTTAATAATGAAGTATTATTAAAGGATGATAAATAATGAAAAAAGTATATATAGCTATGAGTGCTGATTTAATACATCCAGGACACCTTAATATAATTAAAGAAGGAAGCAAGTATGGTGAGGTTATTCTCGGATTGTTAACAGACAAGGCAATTGCGAGTTATAAAAGACTTCCATATATGACTTATGAACAGAGAGAAACTATTGTTGAAAACATAAAGGGTGTTTCAAAAGTTGTTCCTCAAGATTCCCTAGATTATGTCCCAAATCTTAAGAAAATTAAACCTGACTTTGTAGTACATGGTGATGACTGGAAAACAGGCATACAAAAAGAGACTAGGAGAAGGGTTATTGAAACTTTGAAAGAATGGGGGGGGAAATTAATTGAACCAAAGTACACTGAGGGAATTTCTTCAACTAAACTTAATGCTGTAATTCAAGAGATTGGAACAACACCAGGTATAAGGTTAAAAAGACTAAGAAGATTGTTATCTACTAAACAATTCGTCAGGATTTTAGAAGCTCATAATGGATTGACAGGATTAATTGTAGAAAAAACTCAAATTAATAATAATCACATCGTAAAGGAATTTGACGGCATGTGGCTTAGCAGTTTAACTGACTCAACTGCCAAAGGGAAACCAGATATTGGATATGTTGATTTTACATCACGGATGAATACAATAAATGATATTCTGGAGGTAACAACAAAACCAATTATATTTGATGGAGACTCTGGAGGATTGACTGAACATTTCAAGTTTATGGTAAGGTCTCTTGAAAGAGAAGGTGTATCTGCTGTAATAATTGAAGACAAAATTGGATTAAAGAAGAATTCACTATTAGGTATTGAAGCAAATCAGACACAGGATAGTATAGAAAATTTTTCATTTAAAATTAGCGAGGGTAAAAAGGCTCAAATTACTGATGATTTTATGATTATCGCACGTATTGAGAGTTTAATCCTTAAGGCCGGTATGGATGATGCCCTAAAAAGAGCCAGAGAGTTCATTTCTGCAGGTGCAGATGGAATAATGATACATAGTTGCGAGAAAAAACCTGATGAAATTCTTGAATTCTGTGAAGAGTATAGAAAAATTGAAAACAGAATGCCCTTGGTTGTAGTGCCTAGTACATATAATATGATTACTGAAGAAGAGCTGGCTGAAGCAGGGGTTAGAATTGTTATATATGCCAATCAATTATTAAGAAGCGCTTATCCGGCTATGGTTAAAACAGCCAAGTCGATTTTAGAAAATGAAAGAGCATTAGAATGTGATGATTTCTGTACGCCTGTTAAGGATATATTAACATTGATTTCATAGAGCATTAAATCTGTTACTGTACTCGCTATTGATCATCAAAAAACAAGAAGTATGACTAAAATTTATTGAATACGCAGAGTAGGGGGTAATCCCAAAGTCATTCCGGCAGATGCAGGAATGATAGTATATGATTGTTGTTTACCCTACAATTTAGACTATGCTCAAATTATCTAAGAGAAATATTTCTTAATTTTAAATAACATATAATTTCTTATAAAAGAAAAAAATGAAACCAGATATATTTATTAACATTTTAAAAGATCACGATTTTGCCCATTTTATGGGGGTTCCATGCTCAGTATTTACAAATCTAATAAATTATCTTGAGGATTGTGAGGATATAAAAAATTATACGGCATCCTCTGAGGGTGAAGCTATGGGATTGGCTGCTGGATTCTCATTATGCGGGAAAGTTCCTGTGATTTATATGCAAAATGATGGATATGGAAATATTATTAATCCATTATCATCCCTGCAACTTTTATATAAATTGCCTGCATTATTGCTGATATCTTGGCGCGGGGAACCAGGTAAAAAGGATGCTCCGCAACATACTGTAATGGGCAATACAATCTTGCAGCTTCTGGATATATTTAATATCCCAAAAATTATTCTTGATGAAGATCTTGAGAAAGTTAAACTATATATAAGTGAAGTAAAACAGCATTTTAAACATAATAGAACTCCTTTTGCCTTTATTATAAAAAAGGGGTATTTTGAAAATTATGAAAAAAAATTATCCCCTTCACCTATAAACCAACATTTCAGAATCGAATTTATCGATCTACTTTCAGATTATATTGATGAAAGGGATGTATTGCTTGGAGCTACAGGTTTCTCTGGACGAGAGCTTTACCAGAGTGTAAATCATAATGGAAAATTCTACATGATGGGTTCTATGGGGTGCTTGGCCAGTATTGGGATGGCAATTGCAGAGGAAAAAAGAGATAGAAGAATATTTGTATTTGATGGTGATGGAGCAATTTTAATGAAAATGGGAACACTTGCCACAGTTGGATATTATAAGCCGAATAACCTGATTCATATATGCTTTGATAATGAAACATACGAATCAACTGGTGGTCAGAAAACGACATCTCAAACAGTCGATTACATAAAAGTTTCAAAAGCATGCGGCTACAGATCAGCAGTATATATTGAACGTATTGAAGAATTTAAAGAACTTTTAATAAATATTAAAGAATATGACAAACCGCTTTTCGTACAGATAAAAGTTAAACCAGGAACCGTTGAGAACCTTACAAGACCCGCTGATTCTCCAGAAGATATGAAAAATAAAATTATGGAATTTTTAAAATAATGTGGAAATATTCTAATCCTGTTAAGATTATTTTTTCTGAACGTTTAACAGAAGGAATAATTCCGATTATTAGAGATAAAAATAAAATATTAATTATATGTTCTCAGCGGTTTACAAAAACAGAAGATTACAATAATTTGACAAAGGGTCAAGATCGATATACTATTTTTATGGATATTGAAAATAATCCATCCTTTAGCAGTTGCCAAAAGGCAATAAACCATGTTAAAGACCTTAAACCTGATACAATCATAGCTATTGGCGGAGGATCGGTTTTAGATACTGCAAAAGCAGCAAGAATGGCATATTATAAATCATGCTATGACATTGAGAAATTATTCAATAATGAAAATATTCCTGTTACTAAACCTCTTTTTATTGCCATTCCTACAAATCACGGAACAAGCAGTGAACTTACTATGTGGGCAACTATATGGGATAAGAAAAATAATAAAAAGTATTCTTTATCTGAATTTGATAATTATCCTGATTACGCAATTTATGATGTTAATTTAATAAATTCTTTGCCAGTAGTAGAATCTTTAACCTCTGTCCTTGATGCTTTATCTCACTCTTTTGAGTCCTTGTGGAATAAAAATTCGAATCCAATCTCTGATCTTTTTGCAATAGAAGCAATAAAATTGATTATTCAAAATATTTCCAAATTAAATAATCAGACGACAATAGATGTTAGGAAAAACCTTTTAACTGCATCGATCTATGCAGGCTTGGCGTTTTCCAATACTAAAACTGCCGCAGCTCACTCAATTAGTTATCCTTTGTCATTGTATTTCAATATCCCACATGGAATTGCATGTTCAATGCCTCTTTTCCCTCTGCTTAAAATAAATCAAAACACAATACAATACAAGATAGACAATTTGCTTAATATTTTGCGTCTTAATAATATTGAAGAATTATGGAGGGATGTTCTTAATTCAGTTATAAGTAAAATTCCTTTTACACTTCAAGAATTTGGAGTAAAAAAGAGCGATATTAACTGGCTCGTTGATATGTCTTTTACTAAAGATAGAATGGCTAACAATATAGTTAATTTAAATAAAAACGATGTCTATAATATATTAAAAGATATATATTAACCTTCACTCATAAGAAAATGCTTGATCATTTCCTATTCTCCTGCAGATGATAATCTAATAGATATTTACCTTACATATCTATATAATTCATATAAAAAAAGGGAAGCAAATGAATATTATTATCTTTGCATTAAATTTAAAGACTGAATTCAAATTATGGAACTTAACAACACTTGAAAGGCTGTTATTCACTTTGAATTCTGAAGAAAAAAGAGACATTACAATCATATTAAATTCGTCATTTAATTTACCAAAAATAGTAGAGAAAAATAGGAATACAAAGATTACAATAAAACAAATTAATAGTATAAATGATGAAGAATTTTCTAAAGTGCTCGATCAAATTGATTCATCTGTGATTTTATTAAATGGAAATTACGTTTATGATCCTAGATGCCTTAGGAAAATTCTAAATTCAAAAACTGATGTAATGTTGTACGATCCAAACAATGAAAATGCATTTGGAGTAAAATTATATCCTGATAATTTAAGATTATTGCAAAAGAACAAAATCAATGATTATAATGATCTTTATAATTTTATAAAAGATAATACAAAGATAAAGCAATTATCAGTAAATGATATTCCTGCAAGAATCGATAGTATCAAAAAAGATATTGTCCCCTTTATTATCAGGTTGGAAAATAAACGAAATAATAAAAATGCAGAAAAAATCATATTTAATATGCAGTACAAGGGTGTTATGGATATTATATATATGTATCTTTACAGACCTGTTGTGGAAATATGCGTCAAATTCTTAAGTAAATTGGGAGTACATCCTAATTCAGTTAGTATAATAAATATATTTATTGGGATATTGGCTATCCCCCTTTTCCTTACAGGGCATTTTTTATATGCACTGATCTTAACCCTGATTACAATGATTATGGATGCAATCGACGGACCTCTGGCAAGATTAACCTTTAAAACCAGCAAATTGGGACATTATCTTGATAAAATAACGCATATGGTACTTCATATTTCATGGCTCTTGTCAATCGGATTTGCATTAAGTCGACTTCATGGAAACTATATCCCCATATTCATTTCATTGACAATAATTGCAATGTTTTTTATTTTTCGAGGAATTCGAAGTTCATTTAGACGAAAATTTCACAGAAGTATTTATGATTTGTCCCGTTTCGATATTATTTTTAGAAGCATCTCCGGAAATAGATGGAATATAAATATGATTTTTTTATTTAGTGGAATAATAACAGGTGATTTTCTTATGTCATTGTATATGATCACTATCTGGAATGGATTTTGTTTATTATTCTATGCAACGAGATTTATTTTTTATAAAGTAGGATAATGGAAGATAAGCCACAAACGACAAAAGAAATAAAACGCAAAGCTAAGAAGGGCTTCCTCCAATATGGATCTGCTAAGATTTTTTCAAAAATCTTGAATTCTGTAAGCTTTGTTATAGCTGCGGCATATATGAATACAGCAGAGATTGGTGTAGCTTCTTTGGTAAAGTCAATAATACTACTGATCCTTGCTCTTATTGAGTCTGGATTTCCTGATGCGCTTGTTCAATCAATTAGTCTTACTAAAAAACAGTCATCATCTTCTTTCTGGTTCTTAACATTTTGGGCACTATTCCTTTTTTTTATTATAGCTGTTGTCTCACCTTTAATTGAGCAATTCTTTAAAATGGATGGCCTGGCTGTTTTTATTCTTGGAGCATCTCTTCAACTCATATTTATTTCAATTGCACTTGTTCCGGGACGTCATTTGGAGCGCAAATTGGATTTTGGTTATATTGGAATTATAGACACAATTGGCATAATAGGTTCCTCAATTACTAAAATTACACTGGCAGTACTGGGCGCAGGGGCATGGGCGCTTATTCTTGGCCCGGTGACAAATTCATTTATTAAGTGTATTATGACATTCTGGATAACACGCTATCTTCCATCTCTTTATTTTTCATGGACATCTATAAAAGGACTTCTGAATTTTGGGTATAAAAGGGTAGTTTCTAATTTTATATATCGTTTCTATAAAAATGCGGATTATTTAATTATTGGCATGTTCTTAGGCGAGACATTCTTAGGTGTTTATCGGGTTGCCTTTGAGTTATCTGTTGCGCCAGCATTGACTGTATCACACTTCTTTAATAAGGTTTCATTTTCTGCCTTTTCAAGACTTCAAAATTCAAGAGATAAGTTAAAATCATATTTCCTGGACATAAACCGTTCATTAGCAATGATTGTAGGCCCGATTTCTGTTTTCTTATTTGTAACTGCCGAAGACCTTCTTAGAATGTGTTTTGGTGAGAGGTATATTGACGCTACTATTGCTATAAAACTCCTATGTATCATGGGATTTATTCGTTCTTTGAGTCAGCTTATCCCAAAGGTAATAAATGCTATCGGCAGGGCAGATATAACTCTATGGAACTCTATTATTACGCTGATTATATTAACCAGCGCCATTTTTACCGCTGTTGTAGGATGGAAAGATACCATGGGTATGATCCCAATTTGCCTGGCATGGCTTATAAGTTATCCTATTCTATGGCTAATTGTACTGATTATTGCTAAAATGCAGATTGATTTATCTTTCAAATCTTACTTTTGGAATTTGACGCCCTCACTTTTGGGATTAATTCTAATGGGTTTATCTATGGAAGGCATGAAATATATAGGGAGAACAACAATACCGGCTGTAAATGTTGTTTTACCTACAGTTGTTGGACTAGGATTTTATCTTTTTTATATTACAAAAATCATGAAAGTTGATTTAATGAAAATTTTCCCAAAAAAAATGTGAGTGCTATCGAAATTTACGAGTGATCAGGAATAAAAACACCCCCTATGTGGAGTGTGAATTATATGTAAGAATGCTCAAAATCTTATACAATATCTTTATTTTAAGCGACATAATCCGATTAATAATAAAAAAAGTATTGAAATACAAATAGTTCTATTTTTCGCAAGGATTATTACGAGATTAAACTAATAAACATTAAGAAAAACAATTCAAAACTTTTGATCCTAATCCTTCAATGAAGGATGCTTTATGATTACTTGAAGAAGCAAATATATCAAAATTTTCTTTAATTGGGAAACTGGCTATGTGGGTATACCTGTAAGATGATGACCAACACCAATATACTAAAGATGTTGATTTTGCGATATTACTAAATGACTGCGAAAAGCTTGAAAAAATTGTATTAAAAAAAGGTATACCATTTAAATATTTACAAATTGGAGGCATCGGCATTAGAAAGGAAGGTATAAATATTGATTTTATCGACCGACGCTAACATGGCGTACAGTCTTTATTTCCTGATGCTATTACTAATTTCTATACTGAGGTTGAAGTAGACCAATATTCCATTCCAGTAGTATCGTTAGAATATCTGATTGCAATAAAAATTGTATCTGGAGAACCAAAAGATTATGATTTAAAGATATTACTAGCTTTATGGGATTTTAGCTACGAAAAGGCAAGGAAGATTGTAGAGAAGCATCTTGGAGTAATTACAACTGAACGACTTGATGTTTTTGCAAGGGATGCAGGATTACTTCCCCAAAGAGGTTCATACATATAAATATAGTGAATAATTTTGAAAAGCAATTCTTATATCATTCGAGAGTGGTCAAAAATTGCAGGTAGATTCAATAATCAGATTCTCTTATTCCTGCAGAAGCAGGAATTCCCCTATGATAATATATGAGTTGCCTTTATCTGCCGAAATGACCTAGTGTGAATGACAACCTGAAATCTGACTTTATGCTATAGAGCTTATATTTACTTATTTTATCTGGAAAAGTCTTGACAAGAAAAGAGTCCTCTATTTCACTTTAAATGAAAATTATTTCTATTTAGTTTATTTTTTTCATGAATAATATATACCTAAATAAATTACGTGAAAGCAACCTAAAGCTCACCCCCAAGCGGATAGCGATTATAGATTTCTTTTTAAGTAAAGATCAATACTTGACTCCCATGTCTGTCTGGAAAGGACTAAAAGGAGAGTTTAAGAGCTTAGGGTTGCCAAGTATATACAGGAATTTGGAGTTATTTGAAAAGTGCGGCATACTTGCAAAAATCCAAAAACCTGACAGAAAACTCTACTATGGGTTATGTAATTCTAAGAATAAACACCATCATCATATAATTTGCATTGAATGTGGTAAAGTTGAAGTATTTTATGATTGTAATTTGTCTATGAAGAAAAATATCAATGGATTTATAATAATAAGCCATTCCTTACAGATAGAGGGCGTATGTCCACAGTGCAGGTTGAATAACTAAAATTTTTTTTAATAATAAATAGAAATCATTTTCATTTACAAAAAATCAAAATAAACTCAAACCTAACAACTCAATTTACATGTTAGTTTAATGAAATCGATTAGAAAAATAAATGAGAATCTATGTATTTCCCTATTTGTATGTGGTGTAGCATTTTATCTTATATTTGCTGCAGTTCTCCCCTTGCTTCATAATCATCAAATGGACGGTAAACATCATCATAGTTGTTTTTCCTGTAAATTCAAAGTTACAGCCTCTTCCATGAAAATTGAAATTGGGACTGACCCTTATATTTTTTTTCATGTTGTTTATAAAATTCTCCCCTATGATGATGAATCCTGCAAGTTACTATTTTGTAAAAAATATTCTATACGCGCACCTCCTAATATTTAAGTTTAGAACATTTATCTTGCATTGTTTTATATACAAAATAGAATTGGTTATCTGTCTTGTATATTAAATAATCTTATAGCATTTTTTTAATAGAATGGTATAGATATTATATCTACTTTACTGTATGTGATGGGAAAAGTGTTGGCTGTAAATCCTTGATACAACATGTTTACGGTTCCTTTATGCGCTTTAGCTGTAAATACTGGTATCAATTATTTCTAATTGAAAATCAGCAATGATCTGCGCAGGTCTGTGACGGTATTATTACGTTGTAATAACAAAATAATAACACTTTATAAATAAAATAGATATTTCATTAAGGAGGTTGAATATATGAAAAAAATATTAATATTACTTTTAGTATCTATGTTTCTTAAGCAAGGCATATTGATATATGGAGATGAATTCAGTGAAACTGAAATCTATCTGAAGAAAATAGTTGTTAAGGGGATCGATGATGAACAGGGTGAAAAGATTGCCATTAATAGTAAGACACTTAAAACACACAAGGTTGTGGATTTA
Organism: Spirochaetota bacterium; assembly: GCA_034190185.1. Classification (GTDB taxonomy): domain Bacteria; phylum Spirochaetota; class UBA4802; order UBA4802; family JAFGDQ01; genus JAXHTB01. Next base: position 21,565 of record JAXHTB010000002.1, read on the forward strand.
GCAGAGATTCTTTCGGATGAGATGATAACAGCTAATATGGTTAGAAAGGGTGGTTATGGCAATGAGGTCGTGTTAAGGGGATTTGGACAAGCTAATCTCAGGTTTTTAGCAGACAATACTATTATTGATGGCGCTTGCGGTAGCAGGAAAGATCCTCCTTTATCGCATATAGGTTTATTAACTGTTGATCGAATTGAGTTAAGAGAGGGTCCATTTGATGTAACCAAACCAGGGGCTCTTGGGGGAAGCATAAATGTAGTTACCAAAAGACCACAACAGGGATTCCATGGTGAGATACTTCCTAAAGTGGGCAGTTTCGGATATTTAAGCGGCGGGGGTTATCTTACAGGTGGAAATAAATATATCCAGGGATTGGTTGGTTACAACTATGCAGAGTCCGATCAATATAAAGATGGCGAGAGCAACAAACTTTACAGTTTTGCTCCATCCAGCCGTCCATATAATGCTGATGGAAGGGATATGAAGTCTTTCAAAAAGCATGATCTATGGGGGAAGATACAGTTTACTCCTAAAGATCATCATACCTTCCTTTTGTCTCACACATATGGCTATGCTGAGGATATCATGGCGCCAAGGGTTGGTATGGATATGGAATCTGAGGAGACAAACCTGACTAGAGCGGAATATTTCGTTACTGACATGGGAAGTTTTTCTGATAAGCTAATCCTCTCTCTTTATCGTAATGAAATAGAGCACAACCCTTTTGATAAGTATAGAGAACTGGTTAGCGACCCCTTATTCCATCGACGCAATGATGTTGATTCAATAATCATCGGGGGAAAAATAGAGAACAAGCAGTTAACTGATACTGCTGCAATTACCAATGGGGTGGATATCTATTATCGTAATTGGAAGGGAGATATGTATAATGATGATACAGGTGCAATATTTGATGATGAACTTATACCCGATGTAGATACCTATGATTTTGGAGTATATATAAAGGGGAGTACGAATTTTGAAAAATGGTCATTAGAGGGTGGACTCCGTTATGACTGGTTCCAAACAGAAGCAGGTGAAGACCTCAAGCAGAGCAACGATCCTATAAGCGGTATTACCACTACCAATAAGAACACAGATAATCTGCTAAGCGGATATTTCTCTGCAAGATATCATTTAACAGAGGGATATCATATTTTTGGAGGAGTCGGCCATAGCATTCGCACACCCACCTCTGTTGAGCGCTATCTGCAGTCTCCATCACCTTATTTTCACGGGAATCCAGATCTAAATCCAACAAAAAATACTGAGATTGATCTCGGATTTCAGATGATGTCTGAGGGATTCAGCATCACAACAAAAGGATTTTACAGCAATTTGCGAGACTATATCTATCAACAGGGCAAAATGACAGCAGATTCTCACGAGACTTGGACAAACATTGACGCTCATATCTATGGTGCTGACGCTACGGTTGTCGTTGATATTATGTTTAACTTTTCCATAGAAGCTGCAGCCGCTTATCAGCGTGGGAGGAAAGAGACTCAGCCTGATGAGAATAATGACAAGGATCTGGCCCAGATCCCTCCGCTTAAGACCAGACTTGCTTTGCATTATGATAACTTTAATCTTTTTAGAAAGGATTCCAATCTTTTTGGAACATTAGAATGGATACATTCAGAAGATGCTGAAGATGTAGATACTGACGCTGGAGAAAAAAAGTTGAATGGCTGGGATGTGTTAAATTTTAGGGCAGGGTATAGATATATTAAGTTTACATTCAATATTGGTGTTGATAATATTTTTGATAAGCATTATGCAGTAGCAAACTCATACGAATGGGATGTGGTAAGCGGAGCAGGGGCAGCGCCAGCCATTGTAAATGAACCTGGAAGATTCATTTATGGCAGTGTCTCTTATTCATTTTAAGCTAATACTATCGGTATCTACAGGATAGTGCATTATATTTAAAATTTGTTTGATTTAAGTAAGTTAAAACTGTTATGGAGAATATGTTTAAACACAGATATTGCAAAGAGACGCAGAATAATATAGAATTTTTTTCTGTTCACTGCACTCTTTGCATCAAGAAACAAATATTATGTTTCATTTGTTGCAGTCTCCAAAATCAGTTTGAACTTACTTTACTATCAGTATTTATAGTAATCATCAGGATCATTGAAATTCTCAACCTTTATTTTTTTCTCGAGGTTTTGAAGATGTTTTTTGAGTTTATCGTTGTCCGGATCCTGTTCTATCTGTTTTTTTAAAATAGCTAGTGCAGCTCTATATTCTCCAATCTCGCTGTAACATTGCGACAGCCATAATTGCAGATTTTTATGCTCAGCATTGATCGTTTCTGCCCATAGATACATCCTTATCGCATTCTTAAATTCTCCATAGGAATGGTAGATTTTTCCCATCTCAAGAGCTGCTTCGAAAAAATCGTTTTTTAATTTAAGTGATTGATTTAAACTATTAATTGCTGAACTGATATTTTTAATATTCAGATAAGATAACCCAATAAAATAATAGGTAGTGTGAGAAACTGTGTTAAATTCAATTGCCTTTTGGTAATATTGTATTGCATCCCTAAATCTCTTTTTTTGATACATTATGTTTGCAAGTTTATGGAAAGAGCTGCCAAAGTTTGCCTTATATTTTATTGAATTTTTCAGATATTTAATTGCTTTGTCAAGCTCGCCAATCTTGAAGTAGAGGCTGCCAATATTATATTGAATGAATGGATTATATGGATTTGTTTTCATTGCTAAAAGAAAATTTTTAAGAGCCTTATCATATTTGTGCATCTTACAATAAAGGCTTCCCAGACTGTTCCTGGCTCTGGAATAAGTAGGAAGGATGTCGATTGCTTTTTTATAGTTTTCAAGAGCGCTTATATACTTTCCTCTATTTTCATGAATAACTCCCATATAGTAATAGTATTCATTATCTTTTGCCTTTGGATATTTCTCAATAAAGCTTTGAAGGATTTTTTCAATCTTATTGAATTCGTTATAAAGAAAATGCCTTCTTATCTCATTGTATGTATTGTTCCTTTCATACTCAAAGAAATGTTTGTTAATTGTATCTATCGTTAATTCATCATCTGTATTATAATTCTTCTTCTGTTTATCTTCTGTATGTATTTTTTTTGGTTTTTTATCCTGACCCTTATCTGTGGTCTTTTTAGATGTTACATTACCAGTTGATATCTTTTTCTCTTTATGAGAGCCTTTGTTAGCAGAATTTGCTGGTCGTATACCTCCCAATATCATGCAAAGTGATAGAATAAGAAAGATATTTATGTAATAGTAATAATAGTTCATCATATATTGAAAAGGGATATTATTATAAATTCAAAAGGTTAATATGGCATATACTCGGGTTGTCATTTTCCCCCTTAATTATCTACAATTTGCTGCGATCAATATTAAATATGCAGAAAAAGAATGGACTATCTATAATGATTATAAGATTTTTTTCTTCTTTATACTTAGTGTTTTATTTGCTCTTTATTTTTTTGTGGTGGATTGTTAATAATATCTACCCTTTATAAACTTGAGTGCTATTATATAATATCTATATAAATATCTGAAACTGTAATATTGCATATTTACTGCCAGAACCCTTATTCTGATCACCTAATGAATGGGCAAATTCAAACTTAATATTTGCATTGTGACCATGAATGAAGTAATTAATACCGTAAATCATTTCAGAAATCTCTCTATCCTTTATTGCATTATTCTTAATTATTGCTCTTTCCTCGACCTTCTTGTAATATTTTACAACAGGCTGTACTTTGTTCCATAATAGAACTCCTGTTTGAAGAAGATATGCAGTCTGATTTATAAATCCACGATCATAAATCTCTTTATCATCTGAAGAAAATAAACGATAATCGCTTTTTGCAGGATTGTTCATAGAATCAACATAGGCTGCTTGAAAGGCAAGGATATAGTTGTTTAAGAATCGATAATCAACTGTAAGATCAATGGTCCAAGCGAAATAGTCTTTCAATTTTTCATTATGTCTGCATACATCCTTCTGGAAATCGATGCCATAACCAATGGATATTATTTTTCTCATACCAAGATAGTTTCCGCTGTAGAAGAATCCTGTTTCCGGGTCTTCAAAATTAAACTGTAATCTGCCTGTATATCTGGGATAATCATGTGGGTTTATTCTATATTCTTCAGTTGTACTATCTTCATTTATAACTTCAACATCTTTTCTGGTCTTACCCTGCCATATTCCGATCTTGTAGTCGATGAAACCCTTCTTTCCTTGTGGACTATTGAAAAGGAGTCCTCTTATCTCAATTCCTGTATCCCTCCAGGCATTTGAGTATCCGTCAAGGGGAACTACAGCCGTGTTAATATCAACTCCCAGGGGGCTTGCCACTGACTGTCTGCTCTGATGCATGAATGGAAGGGGTATCATCCCAACATCTATCTGAAGTTCATCTGCAATTTTATAGTTGATAAATGCACTCTGAGTAAAGATATGATTATTGGCTGACTCACTGTTCTCATAATATCCGTCACTATTTTTCCCTGCTTTTAGGTCATTTGTTTCCATGAAAAAACTAACATTCTCTGATACTTTTCCGTTTAAAATTATTCTTGATCTCCTTAGAAAGTAGCTTTTTTCATAAATGTTATCATCTGCTGATTCAGTTTCACCATTATATACATTGGCAAATTTTCCCTGTACCTGCAAGAGATAGTGCAATGAAATCCATTTATTATCTCCAAAAGTGAATCTTGAGAAATTGTTATCTTGTGCCATAATTGGCATTGCCAAATGTAATGATAACATTGCGCCAATAATAATGTAAATAATCCTCATCTGTAAAGCCTCCTTATAATATCTGGTTAAGATTATATATTTATTTCCCCACATTATTTGGATTATTCAGTGGAATATGAAAATATCAGGAAAGTAAATTAATAAGATAAAACAATAATATTAATACTATTTATGAAAATCATTATACCTTTCTCAATTTACATATATCTCTTCATTTCCTGTTATATTTTGCTAGGATAACTGTCAACCTATTTTTAAATTCATAATAAGTTGGGGATGGCAATGCAAATGATCTAGATATATATAAGCTGTGAAATCGAAAACAACAGACAAATTTTGGGAATGCTATTAAGAAATTTTATTTTTTTATTAATTTATACTTATTGTAATAAATTCATTACTCTTTGGATCATATAATGAACATAATCCGTCTTCAACAGCTCCAACTGTAATTATATAGACCCTGTCTTTTTTAAGTGATATCCTTGCGCCTGGTTCTATTAAAAGCTCTTTTTGAGATTCATATTCTATCTCGATCATCGATGTCTTGTGTGAGTGTCCTCTGAATACTCTCCTGAAAGGCGGGTTTTTTACTGTCATTTTCGGCAGATACTCCGAAATTGGCTTATGTGTTGCAGCAGGCCAATTTAGAGGTAGCGAATGCGTAAAACAGATATCTTCAAACTGAATTGTATATGGCAATTCCTTTAGAAAGGATATTGATGTATCTTTAAGACTCCTGGTTTGACTTGAAATTTGGTCAGTCATAATTATATATTCATTGTTGCCCATAATTGGCTTAACATTATACCTGTTGAGAATATATATAGAATCCTCAAGTGTTTCAGGCTTAAGTGAATCACATATGTCGCCAAGATGGATTATATTTTTTGCGCCCATATCATATAGAATTTCTATTGCTTTTCGCATTTCTAAGTTCAGGCTGTGACTGTCTGAAATCAGTCCTATTGAGCCGTTTATAATGTTGAGCATTTAAAAGATCCTAATATCTACATGATTAAAAAGTAATTAAATTAATTATAAGATTATATGGTGATTTCCATTCTTATAGATAATATGTCAATAATTTTATGATATCTTTGTAGATATTTCTCATTGTGTAAGGATATTGTATTACATACCACAATATTTGTCAGTTCGTGCTAATAAAATTGGTATGCTCAAACTGTTTTCAGAAATTTAATAGTGTGTTTTTTAGCCACGGATTAACACGGATGGGACATTAATTTTTCCTATAGAATTATTGTATTATTTATATACAGTCAAGCCGCATGAACAGTCCGTGACAATCTGTGTATATCAATGGCTAATAATTTTAACAATCAAGTTTATACTGCACTGACTGATTATCTACCATTATTCCTTCTGATATCAGATTGAACTTACTAAAATTCTATAATTTTACAATTTCAAATCCTATGAAGATAAATCCTTATTGACTTGTGATTTTTAATATTATATATAAATTTAGGAATAACAGAAAGCTGCCTACTGTCGCAATTAAATTTGATAATGATTTATTCTCTAATGAATCTGAACAACTTGATTTTAAAGGAAGCCAGGAGGCTGGAGTTTGTTAATAGTAAGGTGAAAGATTATTATATTGCTGAATGCAAATAACTATGCTGACCTCTACATTCTCCAGATAAGCTGGATGGACAGTGTTCCCTAAATCCTTTGTTGTTTAGTTGAAAGATAACATCTTAATAAAAACACAACAAAAAATAAGTTTTCATAGAGGAATTATAGACGATAACAGAAGGTATCTATGAAATTTTACAAATATCACGCTATTGGCAATGACTATATTATTATTGATCCTAATGATGTTAAACAGTTAACTCCTGAAAAAATCATACAGATATGCCACCGTAATTATGGCATTGGATCTGATGGGATCTTATTTGGCCCGTTTTATAATCCTGTATCTGACTTCAGTGTAAAAATATATAATCCCGATGGAAGTGAGGCAGAAAAAAGTGGAAATGGTTTACGTATTTTTTCTAGATATCTCTACGATAGAAATCTTGTAAATAACAAGCCCTTTACGATTCATACTGAAGGAGGTATTGTAGAATCTAGGATTTTAGATGATGGATACATTGTTACTGTTGACATGGGTATAGTTAGCTTTGAAAGTACACTTATTCCTGTTATTGGCGCATCACGCGAAGTTATAAATGAAACAATGGAGATTGATGGACAGTTGCTTACATATTGTGCTGCCAGTATTGGAAATCCGCATTGTGTAGTCCTTTGTGATGAGGTAAAAGAGGAGGAAGTGCGGAAGCTGGGTCCTATTATTGAGGTTGATGAGCGGTTTCCAAATAGAATAAATGTTCAGTTTATGAAAATAGTAGATGAGTTCAATATAATAATTAAGATATGGGAACGCGGAGCGGGCTATACATTAGCATCAGGAAGCAGCAGCAGCGCTGCTGCTGCTGTAGCCTATAAATTGGGATTATGTAGATCTAAGATTGCAGTACATATGCCCGGGGGCACAATAGATATTGAAATATCTGAAGATTTTTCAATTATTATGAGCGGACCTGTTACAAAAGTCGCAGAAGGTATGATATCCGAAGATATCTTTAAATAATATTAAGATTATACCATAGAGCTGTTTTGGCGGAAGACAAAACAGGTTTTCATAGAGAAATTATAAACTAATGATAATTTTTCTATTTTTGCATGTCAATTATTTAACTGTAATAGTTACAATGATGTATTAAAACAAATAGTGGATATTATATGAATAATTTTACAGAAGGGAATAAAAGACGATCCCTATGCGGAATATGTTCAGCAGGCTGCTGGGTTGTTGTAAATTATGACAATGATGGTAAGATCGGTGAAATTGAGATAGATTCAAGCTCTCCACTTGGAAGGATTTGCAGAATAGGCCAGCTTTCAAAGGAAATTGTTTACTCAAAAGACAGGCTTCTTCATCCTATGCGCAGAAAGGGATTAAAAGGGAACTATGAATTTGAACAGATAACTTGGGATGATGCTTATAATATTATTGTTGATAATCTTAATAAAGTTAAGAGGGAATTTGGCCCAGAGGCTGCTGCCATATATACAGGAAGTGGAAGTTTTGAACTTTCTCTTTGCGACATCTATCAACCTAAGGGTGTTGCTGTTTCTTCAGCTTCTAGTGTCCTATTCCCTTTTGGTTCTCCAAATACACTTGGAGTAGGTGCGTTATGTTATGTCGCTTTCGCTATGATTGCTCCTCATGTAACCATGGGCGGAATGTATATAAATATGTTTTCTGACATAGAGAATGCCAGCATGATCCTTATTTGGGGAAAGAATCCAGCAGCGCATTGTCCACCAGATGATTTTATAAAGATAGAAGAGGTTCATAAAAGAGGAGCGAAGATTGTTGTAATAGATCCCCGTAGAACTGTTATGGCAAAATATAAGAATGCTGAGTGGATCCCTATTAGGCCTGGCACTGATGGGGCCTTGGCGTTAGGGATGTGTAATATAATTATTGAAGAAGAGTTGTATGATGATAATTTCGTTAATAACTGGACCATAGGTTTTAATGATTTTGCTAGTTATGTCCAGCATTTTAGGGCAGAATATGTTGAGAGCATTACAGGCGTACCTGCTAAGACTATTAGATCACTTGCTCGAAGAATAGCGGAAAGTTACGGTGTTGCTCCTGTTATGTACAGTGGACTTGAATACAGCGATGGCGCTGTTCAGGCTATTCGTGCTGTATTTGTACTTTTAGCCCTTGCTGGACAGCTTGATGTGCCTGGAGGATACTGTTTTAGTATGTCTAAGAATAAGTTCCCAATAAACCGTGAGGGACATATCCCAAATCCTGATGTAAAAAAGGCTGCTGGATATAATAATTTTCCTATTTATACTAAATATAGAGGAGAATTTCATGCTAATATTCTTCCCAGAGCTGTTTTGGAAGGGAAACCATATCCTATACGTCTACTGATAAGCCTTGGCGCTTCTATAATTACATCATGGCCGCAATCAGGAATATGGCGAAAAACTTTGGAAGCTCTAGATTTCCTTGTCTGTATCGATCGTCAGCTTATTGCTGATGCCGCTTATGCTGATATTATTTTACCTTCAACAACCTATTATGAGATAGAATCTTATATGGTGTATGAATCTATCTTCAGGATAAGAGAAAAGGTAATTGAACCTGTTGGGGAGGCTAAAAATGATTTTTTTATTCTCTCTGAACTTGCTAATCGTTTAGGGTATGGTAATCTATATCCACAAAATGAGGATGAGCTGCTTACTCATGTATTGAAGAATAGCGGTTTTACCCTTGACCAAGTCCGAAAGGCTGGAGGTATAGCACAGATCCCCACAGTAATGATGCAATATAAGAAATGGGAAAAGGGATTGCTTAGAGAAGATGGAAAACCTGGATTCGACACACCTTCAGGAAAGTTTGAGATTGCCTCAAGTATTCTTGAAGAGCATGGTTATGATGCATTGCCGATTTATACAGAGCCAGGTGAGGGGCCTCTTTCTCAGCCTGATCTAGCAAAGGAATATCCGCTTATTTTTAATTCTGGAGCTCGCTCTAATATCGATCTTCATACACTTCACCATACTATTCCTAAGCTGTCAAAAGAAAAGCCAGTGCCCACAGTTATGCTTAATACTAAAGATGCAGAAAAACGCGGAATTGAGAACGGCGATTATGTTCATATAAAAACTAAAAGGGGCGCTGTTAGTATGTATGCCTATGTAACTGATGATATTGTACAAGGGGCGGTTGAAGCAAGCGGGGCAGGTGGAGGCGCACTGGGGCCAAAGTCATGGAGGGAGGCAAATATAAATGAATTGACTGATCTAAAACGTTATGATCCAATATCTGGATTCCCTGTATATAAAGCTCTGTTGTGTGATGTTGTAAAGATTTCAAAAGGCGATCAAGCAAAGATAACCGGAACTGGAGAGTATTCTTTGAATGATGCTGTTGATAAGGATACAGATACTTGTGGAATATATCTTGATCATAATGCTACCTCACCTATTGATACTGAAGTAAAGGAAATAATGATACAATCATTAGAACTTTTCGGAAATCCATCAAGTATCTATTCTAATGGTGTTAAAACTAAGCAAGTTGTTGAAGATGCCAGAAGGAGTCTTTCTTTACTGATAAACAGCACAGCGCGCCGAATAACTTTCACTAGCGGGGGATCAGAAGCAAACAATACTGCAATTAAAGGTGTTGCTTTTGCAAATTTCGGTTTTAAAGATCATATAATAACATCGAATATTGAACACCCGTCTATAATCAATACCTGTAAGTGGTTGGAGAAAAAACGATTTAAAGTAACTTATCTTAATGTAGATTCCGATGGAAGAGTAAATCCATCTGAGCTAAGTAATGCAATTACTGATAAAACATGCCTTATTAGTATCATGCTGGCCAATAATGAGATTGGCACTATTCAGCCGATTAGAGAGTTAACAGAGATAGCAAGAAACAGTGGGGTTTTATTTCATACTGATGCAGTTCAAGCAGTAGGTAAGATAGAAATTGATGTTGAGGACCTTGGAGTGGATTTGTTGACCATGTCTGCTCACAAATTTAATGGGCCTAAGGGTATTGGAGCTCTTTATATCAGAAAAGGTGTTGCAATTGATCCGCTTATTAATGGAGGTAGCCAGGAAAATGGGATGCGCGCAGGAACTGAAAATGTACCTTGTATTGCTGGAATGGGAAAGGCTGCTGAACAGTCCTTATATAATTTACAAAAAGTTGATCAAATCAAAGGAATTCGAGACAGACTGGAACAGGGCATAAAAGATCAGATTCCCAATGCAAAGTTAAATGGACATAGGGATGAAAGGCTGCCTAATACAATTAATATAACATTACCTGGTTTGCGGGGGGAGTCAATGGTTTATGCGCTCGATAGGAAGGGAGTGTCTGTGTCATCAGGCTCTGCATGCCGGTCTGGCAAGCCTGAACCTTCCTATACTCTTACAGCTTTAGGATTATCAGAAGAGGATGCTCATTGTTCATTACGTTTTTCCCTTGGATTTGAGAATACAATAGAAGAAATTGATCGGACTATCTCTATCATTGCAGAGGTTGTTAAAGATCAAAAATCAATGGTTCGTTTTGTGTCTTGTCGATAGGATGTGTATTATATAATTTTCAAGATTGCGTTATTATCGAAGCAATAGTATATAGATAATATTAATATAAAGATAATAAATAAAAAGATATATTTAACACAATAGGATAAATAATGACATTAGATTATAGAGTTTTGCAGAAAACCGATTATCAGCTATCTGATAGTCATCATGATTTTGCTCTGAATGTGCTTTTAGGACTTTCACAATATCCGAAATCTGTACCTTCAAGATATCTTTATGATGCTGAAGGAGATAAGCTCTTTCAACAGATCATGAATCTCCCAGAGTACTATCTGACCCAGTGTGAATTCGAAATATTGCAGAATCATAAAGATCAAATTATTGATCTGGTTTTCGAAGATCAGACAAACTTGATCGAATTAGGAGCAGGTGATGGGCAGAAAACAGAAATTCTGCTTGAGCACCTTATTAATATCGATCTGAATTTTGAGTACGTTCCTATTGATATATCAGAATCATCGATTAAAGGACTTGTTAGCGGACTTAAAAAATCTTATCCAGAAATGAAGATTGAAGGATTAGTTGCTGAATACTTTGAGGGATTGAAATGGCTTTCATGTGATAATCAGGGACACAATGTTGTACTTTTTCTTGGCTCAAGTATTGGGAATTTTAGTCATTCTGAGGCTAGAGTCTTTTTGTTTAGTCTATGGAATGCTCTAAATGATGGAGATATCATTTTAATCGGTTTTGATCTTAAAAAAGATATTCAAACTTTGACAAAAGCTTATAACGATTCTCAGGGAATCACAGCGCGTTTTAACCTGAATTTGTTGAATAGAATTAATAAAGAGTTAGGTGGCAATTTCGATCCTGATTGCTTCCAATATCATAATACATATAATGTTTTCACAGGTGCAATGGAAAGTTATCTTGTAAGTTGCGAAGAGCAGAATGTATATATTAAGGAACTTAATCAGTTCTTCTCATTTGAATCGTGGGAATCTCTGCATACAGAGTATTCTCATAAGTATCTGTTGTCTGAAATATCTGCATTAGCAGAGGAGACAGGTTTTAATATAATTCATCAATTCTCTGATTCCAGGCAATATTACATAGATTCTCTTTGGCAGGTTGTAAAAAGATAGGTATATAATTATATGCTCCCTTTTTTATTGGATTATACCCTTTGCCATTTAACCCAGGTTCTCCTCTACTACTTATCAATGTCCTATCAACATTATTCTAAGTGTTGTCAGATCCAGTTTATTTATATGCTCTACAAGTAGTTCTGAATTTAACTAAAGTAAAACTCTTTAAAACCTCATCCGTAAAATATTTCAAAAAACCTGTTACCGTATAATGACTTGGAATTGTTTCTCATTGAAAGGAGAAAAAGGGAGGTCTACAGTAATTTAACAAGCGCGGCTATAAGCGCTGCTTGGGCAATGAGCATACCCGCAACCCAGCGGACAGTATTAGCCTTTGATTCGGCAATATCTTTTTTGAGTTCGATTCGCAGTATTTCAATATCCTTTTTGAGTTCAGTTCGGAGTGACTCGATATCCTTTTTTAGCTCAGAGCGGACTGATTCAATATATTTAGTTAGATTGCTTTCAGTTGCTCTCAAGTCGTTCTTATTGGCAAGATTTTCTTCAACTGTTTCACGAAAGACCTCAGCAATCTCTTTTGCAGTTTCTTCACTGAGACCAGAGGCTTTAAGGCGACTGTATATGTTCAATGTATCGATAGAAACTGGCATTGGATGAATCCTTTTGAATTTAATATAGAATTGCTTATCTCCTTCTTTAGTTATTGTGAAGGAGGATATGAAAAAATAAATTTAGCGCCCTTCAGGCGGGCTTACAAGAGGTGGAACAAAGATGATAAGGAGATTTATTAAATTAACCATTCATGAATTATTTTGGCGCTAAATGAATTCGATTTTGAAAAATCACTTCAGTATAATTTTTCAAAATTCTGATGCGCTAAGATAATGAGATAATAATAAATATTTCCATCTTCCTTTCTCTATTATCCCCCTTCTCTCCTTTTCTTACATATTTTTTATCTTAAAATTGTAGAAAATTGAAATAATGCAAATTCCTATACTATTAAGTTAAAAATTATTATGTTTATGTTTATTTGTCAATCATTTTATCAGGGATATAATATTATGAAAAGGGGATAGTAGTAAATTAATTTGGAATATTTAAAAAAAATGATTGCAATAAATTCTGCTATTATGGTAACGTCACTGATTTTTATTATTATATGAGGTTCAGATGTTATCGATAGAAAGCTTAGAAAAATCACTTTTAGAAAAAGAGATTCAAGCTCAAATTGCCAGTTATAAAGGAGATCATGTTGAGTATCTTTGTCTGGAGAGTGAAATATCAGCTATCAAGAATTTATTAATACAAAAAATTTCGAAGAACAACAAGGTTGTTAATTAAATGTGTATAAATAAAATATAACTTAATAAAATATTTGTTGTTTTCAATAGTAATTTAACAATAAAGATTATTTGATAAAAATTTTCAAAAATGCTAATTATTTTAAAATTTTACTTGACCTATAACAGGCAGTTTATATTATCGGTCAAATTAGTAAGAATTGAGCAGGAGTTTTATGAAGAGATTAGCAAATAATAGCATTATTCAGGTTTTACTCTTTCTTATCGCTGTTCATGTTTCGGATCTATATTCACATACTTCAAAAGAAATCAGTTTGAAAAATCAAAAAGATGAAATAACAATATATAGTCCAGGAACAGAACTTGAGAGCGATAAAAGTGTATTTGCCAGGTCTTACGATTGTACAGATAATGATAATTCTAATTCTCAGTTAAAATTTAGAGCAATAGTTAGAAATGGTAATATATCCTTATAGGATCGGCAGATATTTATCCAGTTCATATTGACTTACTTGAGTTCTGTAATCATCCCATTCAATTTTTTTATTAGCAATAAATTTTTCAAAGATATGATCACCAAGAGCCTCACGTACTAGAGAGCTTTTTTCTGTTTCTGCAATCGCTTCACCAAGATTTGCCGGAAGTGACGTGATACCTCGGTTTAAGCGGGTTTCTGGAGTCATTTCAAAGATATTTTCTTCAATAGGATCAGGCAGCTTGTATTTTTCCTCTATCCCCTTTAGTCCTGCAGCAAGCATAACAGAAAAGGCAAGATATGGATTGCAGGCTGGATCAGGGCAACGAAATTCTATCCTAGTCGCTATCTCTTTACCAGGTTTATATGTAGGCACCCGCACCAGGGTTGAACGATTTCTTTGCGCCCATGAAATATATACTGGAGCTTCATAACCAGGTACAAGTCTCTTGTAGGAATTTACCCATTGTGCTACAATAAGACATATCTCGCGCGCATGTTTCAGTAACCCTGCAATATAAGCCTTCCCAATTTCAGATAGATGATATTTATCATTCTTATCAAAAAAAGCATTTTCTTCTCCTTTGAAAAGAGACTGATGAGTGTGCATTCCGCAGCCATTCTGGCCGAATAGAGGTTTTGGCATAAAGGTTGCATAAAGCCCATGTTTTAATGCTATCTCCTTGACAGTTAAACGATAGGTCATTGCAGCATCAGCCATTGAAAGACCATCCATATATCTAAGATCAATCTCATGCTGGCTTGGGGCAATCTCATGATGGCTATACTCTACACCTATACCCATGCTCTCAAGTGAGAGTATTGTATCCCTTCTAAGATCACTTGCTACATCAAGTGGAGTAAGGTCAAAATAACCCCCATCATCAATTGTTTCTGGATAACCTTTTGAGCTTTTAAAATAGAAAAACTCAAGTTCAGGACCAACATAAAAAATATATCCATGATCAGCAGCTTTTTGCAGATTCCTTTTAAGAGCGAAGCGTGGATCGCCATAGTATGGGGTGCCATCCGGATTCATAATATTACAAAATAATCTCGCTACATTTATATCATCCTTGTATCGCCAGGGAAGAATGGTAAAGGTATTTATATCTGGCATAGCGATCATATCGCTCTCATGTATCCTTGCATACCCCTCAATAGATGAGCCATCAAAACCGATACCATCAATTAGAGCATCTTCTAATTCATCAGATGTAATAGCAAAACTCTTTAAGAATCCTAAAACATCTGTAAACCACATACGTATAAATTTTACATTCTGATCTCTTGCTGTTTTAAGAATATATTCAGTATCGATCATATTTCTTCTCTTTTAATAAATTGTTTTCCCTCCTCAGTTTTAATACAGTTAGTAGAAGGGATTAAAAGATATACAAAAATATTTTTTTAAAAATATTATGGCGTACAGCTATTTACTATTATATAATAACATTGAAAATATAAAGTTATACCTTGTCAAATCTTATTAAAAAAAACATTTACAATCAATTAGCCTAAAGTATGCTGTATCTCATCATATAATTGAGAGAATATTTATATGGACGAAAATATAATAAAAATTGAGCTGCATGATGAACTTGACCTTCACGCCTTTCATCCTAAGGATGTTAAGGCTGTTCTTTCTGAATTTATTGTTATGGCTCAAGAAAAAGATATAAAAAGCGTGAGAATCGTTCATGGAAAAGGGAAATCTATAATTAAAAGTATTGTAATAAATGAATTAAACAAGCATAAAAATATCTCTTCCTACAGAGATGAGCCAGGGAATTGGGGAGCAACAATAGCTTATATTAAGGAAGATTAAGCTATTAGGAATTGCTTCTACTTAAAAAACTTTTGGTATCTCTTCTACTCAATAAATTATCCATAATTAAATATGACATAATCCCTAATTTAGCTAATTAAAAATACAGGATTTAATTTCTGTGTTTAGAAATATTCATTCTAACAAATACTTACCATATTGTTTATTAGATGAAATTACTTTTAATTTTGTTGAAGCTAAAAAAACTTCATTAAAGAGAAGTCAGATCATTGCGGTATACAGAAATTGGGATTATGGTATAGTTCAAATTACTATGTAAATCCTAAGGTATAATTAGTTCGATATTTTGATGTAGAGGAGATTCTTATATCTTCACGAATTATACCACTGATTGTTGAACTTTGCTATAGATTTTGGTCACATTCACATCATATTGTAATTGAAGGTATGAGTTCTTATTCATCATCCAGATAAAATATATCCAAATGATGAATAAGCAAGGTGGATTTATCAGACCGTTAAACAGTAATTTATTATTTGAATTATTTATTAATTCAAATTAAATTTGTTTAAAAGTTATATTTTTTATTATCTGGTTTTCTCCATTTGGTTATAGGAACAAACAATTTTTTATTAGTATCTGCTTTATAAATTCTGTAGCTCTCAATGGATTTATGGTCTTTGGCACTAAAATCAATTGTCCCGCAGATACCTTGTGTATCATGATTCTTCAAAGATTCAAGTGCATTAAGAAAAGATTTAGTTGTAAG
>JAXHTB010000020.1:0-20239 GCA_034190185.1 Spirochaetota bacterium
ATTTTATTGGTATTTTAATTGAGATTAAATTAAATTCTAATTATATAATTTTTAATGAGTGGATTGAATTTTAAGAAAAGTAAAACAAACAAATAAATGAAACAGATAATTGAAAAGGTAAAGTCATCAATTGAAAAAATGCCGAGTCTTTCCCCTGTAGTTCATAAGATTACAGAGGTGGCAAATGATCGAAGCTCTTCTGCTCAAGATTTAACCGATGTAATCCAATTAGATCCGGTACTAACAGCGAAAGTGATACGTATGGTAAACTCTGCATATTTTGGTTTGTTACAACAGGTTAAGTCACTAAAACAGGCTGTTGTTATGTTAGGGATAAATACAATTAAGAATGTAGCTCTGTCTTCATCATTTCTTGGACAGGTAAATCTGAAGGGAAAAACCGACTTAAGTGGTGATGATTTCTGGCAGCACTCACTGGGCGTTGCAGTGGCATCTAAATTAATTGCTACAAAACTTGGTGTTGACCCTAGATTTGTTGAGGAATATTTCATCGCAGGTTTGATTCACGATATCGGGAAGGTATTGATAAACAACTTTTTCCCTGATGAAATGAATGAGATCCTTGAGGCCTCATCAAAAAAGAATGAATCAATAACTAATATTGAAAAAAGAGTAATTAAATTAACCCATGAAGAGATTGGTATAGCCATTGGCAAAAAATGGAAATTCGAAAATGCGCTTCTTTTTGCTGTAGGGAAACATCACCAACCAGCCCTTAAGGGCAGCGCTGCAATTTTTTCTATTGTAGTTTCTGTGGCAGATACTTTTGTAAATTTAAAGAAAATTGGTTTTAGCGGGAATTATAGAATTGATCCAATATCTGAAGAAGTTTGGGAAACAATAAATCTGAATGAAGAGGATGTTTTTAACGCCCTTTCTCCTATTGATGAGGAGATAGACAAGGCGAAAGTATTTCTAAAACAGACATGAGCGGACTAAAAATAACATTCTTTGGAGTGAGAGGCTCAATTCCTGTTCCTGGCCCTTCCACAGTAAAATACGGAGGCAACACTTCTTGTTTTGAATTAAGGTCGGACAAGGGAGATTGGATTATCTTTGATGCAGGAACAGGTTTAAAGGTTCTTGGAGAGTCTCTTGATTTATCCAAAAGTCATGATATAAGTATTTTTATCTCTCATCCACATTGGGACCATATAAATGGATTTCCATTTTTCCCTCCAATATATATACCTGGCAACAAGATAACTATCTACGGTTCAGGCACTTTCGAATCATCACTGGAGAACATCATAACTGGACAGATGAAGTACACCTATTTCCCGGTTAGAACAGCAGAACTGCAGGCAGAATTACACTATAAAGAAATAAAAGAGGATTCATTTTCCGTCGGCAATTTTCATGTTGAATCTCACTTGCTAAATCATCCAGTTACATGTTTAGGTTATAAAATTAAGTATATGGATAAGGTCTTTGTCTATCTTGGTGACAATGAACCATATTATAATGTATTTGATGATGATGATGATGAGGTTAATATATTTGCTAGTGAGATGAACAGACAACTGTACGATTTCATAAGTGGAGCCGATGCTTTGGTTACTGATTCGCAATATCTTCCTTCTGAATATAAGAGTCACAGGGGATGGGGGCACAGCACAACGCACGATGTAATAAATATGGCGATCTTAACTAATGTAAAAAAGGTGTTCTTTTTCCATCATGAGCCTATAAGAACTGATAAAGAAATAGATTATATTGTAGACCATTATAGAAGAAAAGTAGAAGAAAAGGGCTATAATCTTGAGATTTATGCAGCAATGGAAAATACAACATTTGATGTTTAATAGCAAAAGGTAACAGTTCACAGCAGAGGTTCAGGCCCTTTGTCCGGTTTAATTGTAGATCTCTGAGGTTAATTATTGTATATCTGTTGTTAATTGGATGGTTTAAAGGAATTAGCTATTCTTTAGTAACTGCAAGTAATTGTGGATCTATTTACCCGATCCTTCATTTTAACTTTTCACGAGATCGGCAGAAATAATTTTATTTCTTTGCGCTCAAAGTGTATTTGTTTGTTGTTCTCAGGGTGCATCTTTACAGTAGGTGTTTCTCCATTAATAAAAAAGACTGAACTATTTCGGGAAGCATGATTAAAGTAAGCATTTTTAAAAAAATGTTGCATAAATTTAAAGCATTTCTTATAATATAAAATCTTTCAATAGTAATATTAATTATAGCATATAAAAAAATATAATATCATTGATTTATTTATATTTTGCTATTGTCGATATGATATACAGGATTGATATTAGAAAGTGATATACTACTAATAATTTGACTGTGAAATAGATCTACGTTGCTATTGATAATAAGGAAAGGAATAATGAGATTCATGATCAAAAAATATAGAAATAGAATAAGTAAAAAATATTCCGAATTAACCTTCGTTCTGAAAAAAAGAATTACCGAATCATGGAACAGCTTTAGAGAGAAGGGACACGAAAAGCTGACTATTATGTTTATTCCGCATAATGAGAAACGTGTTTTTAATTTTCAGATATCAAAATTTACAATTTTGTTCTTTATCAGTCTATTCCTGATTGTTATTATTACATCATCTTATGCTTTTATTAAGAACGCAAAAATAAAGATAGAAGAGCAGAGACTATTGGCGGACTATGAGGATATAAGATCTCTATGCTATAGATTTGAGCTAGAAACTGCCAACATATCTGAGATGATTAATGAAATAAAGCCGGAAGTTGAAGAACTGTTTAAATTATCTGCTGGTAATAATGATGTTGATAAAATCTGGAAGTCTATTCTATCTAAACAGGATGACAATGGAATTAAACATACTCAAGTTTTAATGAATGATCATCTTCCTGAAGAGGTGGTCATTTTAAAAGATATGCAAAAAGATATTGCATGCACAACAAATGCTATTTTAACTATTAGTCATTTTATTGATGAAAGGAATAAGGTAATGTATGACACACCATCAATAATCCCTAATAGAGGTCACATTACATCGCTTTTTGGCTGGAGAAGATCTCCCTTTGGTTTCGGAAGGAACTATCATACAGGTATAGATATTGCAGCCGCTCCAGGTACTCCTATTAGGGCAACAGCGCCTGGTGTTATTGTTTTTTCCGGTTGGGGCGGCGGTTACGGTTATTTAGTAAGAATTAAACATAAATACGGATTTCAAACTGTATATGGACACTGCTCATCAATCAAGGCAAAGAAGGGCGATAAGATAAAAAAGGGCGACATAGTATCCTATGTGGGACAAACAGGTGCTGCTACCGGGAATCATTGTCACTATGAAATCAGATTGGGTGGGGCTCCAATCAATCCTTACCCTTTTATGAGCAGGATATGGTAAAACTGCTTCTGTTGTTACTTTTTATAAAATGAGATGACTAAAATACCGTCCCCTTATATAAAGGTATTGCTATACTTTGGGACAATCTCCTTTCTTACTATTGCATTAGCTAAGGCTGTATTTGATAACAAAGGTTTTAAAGATGATCTTCTGGAATTTATTCAAATAAATTCTGAAAAAAAATCCTCCCCTTATCCGCAACTAAAAAGAAGTGAAACAACTGATGTTGAAATTGATGAGATATATTCCCCATTCTCCTATAAAAAAGGTGATTGGGGAAAATATGTAATCATTCCAAAAATAAACAATCAATTACAGTCACATACAGGTTACGATTATTACATTGATGATGAAGATGATGTAGCGCTTAACTCCTACGGATCAATGAGTATGAATCTGCTTTATGGCAAGTCCGAATTTACAAGCAGTAAATATAAGAGGTTTGACCAAGATAAACCGGTTTCAAAGATCATTGATAAAGGATTTAATCCTGAACATAATATACAGCTTCATATGGAAGGGAAAGTCGGAAGAAGATTGAATGTTTATATCGATCATGATAGCAAAAAAAATAACAATCACTATTTAGTCAAATATAGAGCAGTTAATGATGATGAGGTTATCCGAGAGGTTAATGCAGGTGAAATAGATATAAATCTTCCAAATTCAAAATATGTTGTGTTTGATGAGAGCTCAATAAAGGGTTTGGGTATGGATATGACCCTTAAAAAAGGGGGATTGATGATAAAGGCATTTGGGAGTGTCGCAAAGGGAGAGACTGAAATAGAAATATTTCAAGGCAATTCATCAGCCGGCAATAATAAATTAGCAGAGTACCAATATATAAGAAACACCTATTTCCAACTGGAAGCATTTAAAAGATATGATAACTTAACCAACCCGCCAACAGCGGCAGATGACCCATATAATACCCTTATTACATTTACTTCAAAACCATCAGATCCTGAAAAATACAGAGCATATCCTGTTGATATTGACCACTCAAATTTTGAGCTTTTTATGGATGATCAGGATTCCCTGAATAATCTTAATACTGTCAAACTTAATAACCTAAAGGGCGATTATGATATACTTGTAAGCGGTATTGATTATATAATCAATTACTCCACAGGTGTTATCATCTTTATGCGAGAGATTGATCGTAATTCAATAATCGGAGCGGCTTATACAATAAATAATGGAAGTATTCAATCATCTGATCCTACTGCAAGAACTGATGTAATTTCAGGGAAAATATTTGTTTATATAAAATATGGGTATTCTATAGATGAGGATATAAACAAGAATTTTGACAATTTACAGGAAGACAGGAATGGAGATGGAATGCTTAATCTGGATATTTATGAGGTGAGGTCATATTATGATCTAGGGGATAGTCAACTACTTGAAGATAATTTCAAAATTCAGTTTTTATATGAAAATGAAATACTGAAAAAAGATGAAGCTTCTTTACTCGGCAGCTATTCTGTTGATTACTCAAATGGCATTTTAAGTATGTACTTGCGGGAGCCTTTCAGACAGCTATTAGGTGAAAGAGGAAGTGTTATTTACAGTGAAAATCAAGCTGACGATCTTTACCTATCATCAATCTACAGTATTAAGGTTGACTACTACAGGAAAGCTAGAAGTTTTCAGTTAAAGCATAGCAACATAATACCAGAAAGCGAAAGAATAAAAATTAACGATATTGAGATAATATCGTCTCTTTATACTATAGATTATACCTCCGGTTTTCTGGAATTTACTGATCCAAATAATCCCATAATAAGCCAGGATACAAAAATCGAGGTAAAATATGAATATATGCCCTTTGCCTCAAAATCACAATCCTTTATTGGGGGTGTAAGGACCGATCTGCAAGTAAACAGAAGTCTAAATATTGGCGGCTCCCTTCTTTATTCAGGGGAATCAGAAAATGGTCAAATTCCTGATGTTGGTAATGAACCTGAACAGATTTTAGTATTAGAGGGTGATTCTTCCCTCCATCTTGGGGAGGGAAGATTAAAGAGATTAATTAAAAACATCACAGGCTATAAGGTTGACTCAGTCCCTCTTGAGATAGAAGCCTATGGCGAATATGCAAGAAGCTATAAGAAGGTTAATGCTTTTGGCAAGGCGCTTGTTGATAATATGGAGTCAACAGATGAAATTCTTCCTGTTTCATTATCAGATGCTGATTGGACACTTTCATCAATGCCGGAAGATGCAGATCATCATCAAAGGGGCATTCTCTATTATCGTTACTACCGCAATCCTTCGAATCCGGATACTCTTAAAGGTATAGATTTTACACCTTACGATATAGCCTATGCTGTTAAACCAGGCCCATATAATATTGCAACCGGGCATCTGGATAATTCTATCCTATCCGAGAGTTCACAGCTTTCATTATCTCTGAAATTTGATTTTTCCGGAAATGATTATGTTTCAATAACAACAAGAAGTCTCTCCACCGAGGCTGTTGATTTTTCTGGGCTTCAGTATGTCGAAATTTGGTATCGATCCGAAGGGGGATCAGGGAGTGTTGATCTCTATCTCGACATAGGACAGATTAACGAGGATTCAGATCACGATGGGGTGCTAGACACTGAAGATGATAATGGCAACGGATATCTCGATTATGACCCGTCATCTGGCATAAATGAAGATCAGGGATACGAATTTAATTTAATTGATTCAAACTCCACACATGTAGGCGGTGGACCTAGATTAAATCGTTATACAAAGGGTGACGGCAAACTTAATAGCGAGGATAAAAATGGAAATGGAATATTGGATCAGGTTGAAGATGTAATCACTCTGCCAGGGAGTTTAACTTTACCAAATACATCTTTGACAATTGACTTGAGCAATACTGAATGGAGGAAAGCAAGGATATATCTTGACAGAAGCAGTATAAATTTAAGTCAAAGGGAGCTGCTTAAAAGGATAGAATCTGTTAGATTATATCTGAAAAGAAACAATAGTGATCAGGGTACTATACATATAAGCAGTCTGCGCTTTGTCTCGAGTTCATGGAGGGATATTGAGCTTAATGATATACCACATGAGGATCCCTCAATTTTTCAGGTTACAATGGTAGATTCATATAATGATGATGATTATGCAAAAGAATCTTTCATGATATCTAATAAGAACAAATACACATCACTCTATGGAGAGCGGAGCAATGATGAGCTTGAAAGTGAACGCGAGGGCGCTCTTCAGATTATCTATAATAATCTATCATTAGAAGGAGGCAAAGGTTCAGTAACAAAACGCTTTCCCATGTCTCTTGATATGCGATATTATAAAAGAATATGTCTATGGTTTAATTACCGCAGCTTCTCCTCAGGTGATGAGCTAGGCATTATACTGGGCTCTTCAGAAGGTGATTTTCTTGAATATCGTTTCCCTATGGATTACCTCAATGTATGGAGAGAGGTTTCCTTAAAATTGAAAGATGGATCTGAAAGTGGTATCGATATATTAAATACAGTTGGACATCCTGATATGAAAAGGATATCTTATATAAAAATTATTATATACGGTAATAATGGGAAATTATGGATCAACGATATTTATCTTAACGATTCCGATACGTTAAAAGATAGCGCCTATTGGTATGAGGGAAAGATCTCTTTTAAAAGGCCTCTCTATATAACTTCAAATGGCCTTCCAGTTTGTTCAGATTTTAATATCAGTTATATTCAGAAAGGACACGGCTCAAACTTTTACACCCTTGGGAAAACAACAGAGGATATTAAAGAAGAATATCGGGAATTACTATCTTCTATTAAGATACTACCCAATTGGGGATCAAATATTGGATTCATATTGGAGGAATCTGATACTGAAAGTTATAATGAAGATGTTAGTGAGAAAATCAGGGGGGAATGTAGAAATTCAAGCCTTATATTTGAATCTGATTATATATCAAATATCAACGCATTCCCAAGTATAAAGGCAATTTACAAGCAAGATTACTATGAAAATCGTAGGGAGGAAGATTTATCGGGATTTAGTATCAACAGACAAACAAAAAGAAGAATTTATACGCCAAATTTTATTCTGCATGAAAAGGTTGAAGATTTTCTTGGCGGCAGGTTCTCAACTGTAATACATGTCGATCTATATTTCAAGGAAGAGAAAGTCAATCGGGATTCTGATGAAATTGATGACTTAGAATTGGAAGAATATGTTTCTGCCTTAGAAGAACAGATGAGACAAAGGAGCGGGGCAAGGATAAATATGCACTACAGGAATAATATTTTCTTTATTTATCCATCCATGAGTGTGTCTTCACATGAGGTTGTTAAACTAAAGGGGAAATCTGAATTAAATGATACAGAAGTTCTTAATGATGTAAATGGGGGGTTTCATTTCCCCCTTATCTACAATAAAGATTTTAAATTTGTGGAGCGGGAAAAGAAATTTGGATTGAAATACGGTGTGTTGTTTTTAAAACCCCTATTTCCTAATTTGAGTTTAGATTTATCTTATAACGAGAATAGATTCAAGGATTATGATGAGAACCAGCTTATGCTTTCCGGAAAATTTTCAAGAGCTAAAGATTCAGATTCCATGATCTTAAACCGTATTGAATTACCCTTTGAATTCAGGAGGAATAAAAATGTTTTATTTTTAAAGAACCTAAATCTTGGGTATTCAAGATCGATATATTTTCATGAAAATAACATTCCATATGAAGGGGAAGGTATATCCTCCTTTGATGAAAGATATGGAGTAAAAAGGGTTTATAATAAATTTAGCAGATCAGGTATAAATCTGTTCCATACTCCTCCTTGGTATTTTTTTCAAGGGCGGGAAAATTATGCCAATGGAAGAGACTATGTTTATAATACTTTTAATGAAGGGCTTGTCTACTTTGATGGTTCTGATGTTACTGATTACAATAATACTCTCAGGATTATTGATAATTACTGGGCAGGTTTAACATTTGATTTTGGGAGGATCATACTCGACTCTGGAGGCGGGATAACTCAGGTTACTGAAAGGCAGATGATTTACGGAATCCCGCGACAGGTGATAACTGTCAGCTATAATATAAAGATAAATTTCGACTTGATGAAAATATTTAATTTCTGGTTTTTTAGATCTAATGAAATTGGACAGCCTTTTCATTCTAGCAATTTGCTTATCGGGTATAACTTCAATAGGAATATGCTCATAACATCAAATATTGAAGAATATTCTCATTCTCCAAATGTCGGCATAACCTTTAAATGGGATAGGTCAAGTGTGGGTTTACGTTTGGGACTTGATTATATGCATAAAAGTAAAAGGGAATTTATTTCTCAAGATGATTCTAAAAGAAGCTCTAAGGATGATATCTATATTAACAATATGCAGACAATCGAGTCATTTAAGGAGGTTGATTATGGTTATCAATTATCTGTATTATATGAAACAGATGTCCAATCGATTTACAATTTCTTCAGTCAGTTTTACAAACTCGTTTCATTCCCAATTGTAAGCCTGGAATATTCTCTGCTATTAAATAGATATGACTATTCCGAAACTGTTTCGCCAGAGCCGTACGATCAGCATCTTGTAACAGGTAAATTGACAATGGATCTTCATGAAAATATTCAAGGAGGTGTTAGAGCTCGTTATGCCCTTGAGAGATTCAGAAATAGGGATACTGAAGGAATAAATAGAGAGATTCGCTCATATGAGATAGCGTTAAATTTCTCGCTGCTTTTCTGAGGTCAGTCGGTTTTTATATGGAGAATTATATCATATGTTTATTTCTTATCTGTAAATTTCAGCAGCTCTCTGACCTGGCATGTCCCACTACCATATCCCTGGAATCTTTACCTTACAGTAGGGGCATCGCCCTTTTTTTATATGATTCTTTACAGATAGGAATCCGCTTCTTGATATAATTCTTTTGTTACAGTTATGGCAATATGTATTTTCCCATTTATGTCCAGGAACATTTCCAATATAGGCATATTTAATTCCCTCTGATTTGGCTATCTCTCTGCATCTCTCCAAAGTCTTTATTGGTGTTGGAGGAAGATTTCTGATAAGGTACATTGAATGGAATCTTGTAAAATGCATTGGTACATATGGGGATAGATTTTGCTTTACCCATCTCGCCATTTCTCTTATCTCTTTTGGTGAATCGTTTAGTGTTGGTATAACCAAGGTTACAATCTCCAGCCAGTTTCCGGAAGCATACACAGTTTCGAGATTTTTAAGCACATCGTAAATATTGCCGCCGCAAATATTATTGTAGAATTTTTCGTTAAAGGCCTTTAGATCTATCTTGACACCATCAAGATGCGTCATCAATTCTTTGCTTGCATCGGGTTTAATATAGCCATTTGAGATAATTACTGATCTCAATCCCATTTCTCTTGCTTTTCTGGATGTTTCAATTATATACTCATATTGGACAGTAGGTTCATTATAAGTAAATGCAATTACAGGAGTTCTGGAAGACTTTGCTCTTCTCAGCAGGGCGATTGGTGTAATTCTTGTTGCGTTAAGGTCTTCAGGTTTAGATTGAGATAGCTGCCAGTTTTGACAGAATTTGCATGAAAGATTGCATCCAGCTGTGGCAACAGAGAGTGTTTTTGAGCCGGGCAGAAAATGATTAAGTGGTTTTTTTTCAATCGGATCTGTATGGATTGCGGCTATTCGCGAGAATACAAGAGAATAGAGTTTCCCATCTATATTCTCCCTAACCCTGCATGCTCCTCTTTCGCCGTCCTCAATAACGCATTCATTTGGGCAAAGATAGCACTGTACTGTTTTCTTGTTAAGTCTTTTCCAATGAGAAGCTAGATGTTTAAATTTATCTTCATTAGATTTAGAGAAGAGTGGATCTTTTACGCACTCTATAAGGATAGAGTTTCCTAGTGTAAAAAGACACAGAGTATGTCCACTTTTAACCAAGAAGTCCTTTCTACAGAGATGATCTTTATGATCCTGATTATTTTTCATCTTCATTCTCGCCAAAGACAATAGCTTGAAATTTGTATATTTTTGCGCCATGCTTCCAAGCATAATCTGGAAGACCGGCTTTTCTGCATGTATGAATTAGGAACTGTTCTTTATTCCAATGCCATTCAACAGGTACCTGTGGAAGAAGCAGTCCTTTACGAAATCCCTGCTCGATAATAAGGCCATCTCTGCCGACCTCTATTTCGTTAATAGAGTTAACGAGTCTGGGTATTGTAAGAACTGATATTTCTATTGATATATCTGCAAATTCATCTTTTCCCAGGGAGGGGAATCTGGGATCCTTTAACGCAGCATTGCCTGAGTTGTCTATAACTGTCTGGTAAAGTGGTTTTATTCCCATGACATATCCGATGCATCCTCGGAGCCTACCTTTTTTCTTTAATGTAATGAAAGCTCCAGCCATTTTTTTGCAGTTTTGGGGTACATTTTGTTTTTTGATTTTTATTGTTTTATTTTTATATAGTAATGATTCGATGTTATTTCTTGCAAGATTGAGCAGGAATTTTTTGTCATCCTGACTAAGATTAAAGTCGCTGTTTTTTGAGTTTCCATGCTTCATCGCATTTTTCTCTATTGTGCCGCTAACAACTATTGCAGAGTAGCTTACAGAATTATTAAAGTCTCCTGTAATATTGCCGGATGTGTCGTAAGCAGCTAAGCGAGCTTTAAAATTATTTATAGGCATTGAAAGAGCTACCATTATTGCATTCCTTCCGCAAATCGTGGCTTCTGTTTTTTTGATATATTCAGTGAACCCTTTTATATCTTTTGCTAATATTCGATCAATGGCTCCATGGTCAAGCTGTTTTATTTTTTGTTTTATAGTATTACGGTCTTGTGAATTAAATGGAAGATATCCGAATCTTTCACCAAAGTGAGTAAAGTCTGAGCTGATAATAAACAGAGGATTTTTTTTATTATTTATTGCATTAACAATTGAATGAGATATTTCAACAGCATTTGTGCTGTTTATATTTCCAATAAGAATTGGAAGAATGACGATGTTATTTAATAATTTATTTTCAAAGATTCTCTGTATGAACGGCAGGTGAATTTCAATTGCATGTTCTTGAGTGTGCGCATGTCGATTATACTGAAATAAATTTTGATTTAGAAGAAATTTTACAGCGTCTTTTGCAATTCTGACTTTACCTAGAGGAGTCTCATAATAGTCTACAGGTAGTATGGAACAACCATAAAAAGAGCTGTAATGAGAAGGGGCAATTATTATTATAATATCTGGAGACAGCTTCTTTATGAGATTATATCCTACTGCGGCGACCTTCCCTGAATAGATATAACCTGCATGAGGTAGTATAAGGAGAATTGGTTGCTTGGCAGAATGAGCAGTTTCACTATTTTTAAGTAGATTGTCGATAGTAGATTCAAGATTTTCTCTATTTGCAGGATACCACCTTCCTGCAAGGATTGAGCTTCTGGTATTGGGATTTAAATTTGTATTGCAGAAGGCTGAGAAAATAAGAATTGAAAAAAGAATATGAATTATTTTCATTTCATATTATCCTAATATTTGTATATATTGGAATATATTTTTGCATCACTGAGGTTGAATGTTAATTATATTGTCAGCAGATATTTATTAAAGTAATTAAAAAGATGTTGAACTTCGATTTTGTATAATTAATATAATCCAATGCTATGTAAAAATGCAATTCAATTTATTGTTATCTGCATTTTTTTTTCTATAACAATTCGGTAGTTATTTGGTATTAGTATATTTTTATTCAAAATTTAATTAGTTTTTATGATAGTATATATGAGTCATTTGAATTAGTCATCTTTTATCGCTGCAAATGCCACTGGATGTTTTGAATTATTTGATATATTATATTCGTAGATTAAGTCAGTAGAATTATATACCACCATCA
Source organism: Spirochaetota bacterium (assembly GCA_034190185.1). Lineage (GTDB taxonomy): Bacteria > Spirochaetota > UBA4802 > UBA4802 > JAFGDQ01 > JAXHTB01. The sequence goes on from JAXHTB010000020.1 coordinate 12,256, forward strand.
TTTTTTGTTGACTATTTTATTTTTAATTATTATACTATAATGGTTTAAGTATACGTTTTGTATAATTAAGTAAGAGTAACTACTTAGGTTAAGAGTAAATCTGTAAACATTTTTAGTTAATGTATTAAATTTAATAATAAAAAGATGCAATTTTTTAACTCGAAACTATAAATTAGGAAGTTATAATGATAAAGAAGATATTAATTACTCAGTTCATGTTTTTATTAGTAAATGTTTTAACAATACCAGTGCTTTTTTCTGTAGAGGATCAATTTGTTCTGCAAAAAACCGGACATAGAAAGCCGCCCATAATTTTTAATCATAAAGCTCACTCTGAGGATTATGATACTAACTGTATTGATTGTCACCATAAAGGTAAGAATTTAAAATGTTCAAAATGTCACCTTAAAATGCATCAGGGGAAAGTTATAAATATTAAGGGAGCTTTTCATCAACAATGCCATAATTGTCATAGAAAAACATCCGGGCCCAAGGGCTGCGGAAGATGTCATAAGAGGACAGGTAAATGAAAATGGGTATTTTAAAGATGTTTAATTTTTTATCTCTCTTCAACAATTTTAAAATGAAGAATAAGATCAAGTTTATGATGATTGGTCTATCTCTTTTAATTATAGTTTCATTGTTATTAGTAAGCGGGTTTTATTTCAACAAAACTATTTCAAGATTGATAGTGCATAATATTTCGGAGATCGCCACAAAACAGTTTGAGCTTATTGAAGAGTGGATGGAGAGAAGGGTTGAAAATATTGAAAAGATTTCACAATCTATATATGTTATAAGTTCAGTTAAAGAGTTTTCTGAAAAAGGTGAGGTTTCATCTGAAAGGTTATTAGAGCTTAAAGAATATATAAAAGAGGTAATGTTTGAGCAGGAAGTATATATAAGGATCGGCATTACAGATACTAAAGGGAACATATGTTATTATTCAGATGGGATTAGCGGTAGCATAGCAGATGAGTTGCTTTTTAAAGGTATAAAAGATACAGATGATGTGCATATTGCGCACGCAACTATTGACTCATCATTGAAGGGAATGAGAATTTGTCAAGCTATAAGTTATCCAATTTATGAATTTGCTAATGAGGATGGTGGAATTATTGGTTACATTATTGGATATATTAATCTAGATATTTTAGATGATTCGATTAGCATGATCAACCTTGGAGGAAAAGGCTATGCATATCTTGTTGATAAGAATGGTAATATTATATGTTCATCCACTGATTATGAACATAAGATCAATAAGGCTGGTTTAGTAAATTACAGGTTGATCAAACCTGAGACTAATGAACTTGTTTATAGTATTAATAAATGTATCAATACAAATCATGCAGGTCATGGTATTTATATTGATCATCATGGTGTGGAAGTAATTGGGGTATGGAAATGGTATAGCTATTTTGAATGGATATTTTTGATAGATATACAGAGGACATTTATTTGGGATTATGTGTTCGAGGTTTTAATAATATTGATAATAATTGCCGCAGGATTTTCTGTATTTTCAGTTGGATTATCATTGTTCCTATCCAATAGAATTGTGCAACCTATAACATTATTAAACAGGAGGATGAAGGATATCTCCGAAGGAGAGGGAAACCTAACAGCTCAGCTAAAGATAAACACAAAAGATGAATTAGGTGAATTAGCTGATAATTTTAATCAATTCGTAGGCAAGATCAGGGGGGTTATAAGTGAAGTTAAGAATGTTATTACCCAACTAATTGCTTCTTCAACTGTAATGACAAAGACAAGCAGAGGTTTTTCAAACAATGCTCAGGATCAGGTTGCTTCTTATGAAGAGGTTATGGCCACAGTTGAGGAATTGTCAGCAGGTATGGATAATGTTGCAGGTAACGCAGAGGAGCAGAATAATAGCCTAACATCGTTGATTTCCAGGATGAATGAGCTTTCTGATATTATAAATAAGATGAGCAGTAAGGTTAAAGAGAATTTAGATGTTACAAAAGAGATATCTCAACTGGCTAAATCAGGAGAGAATTCTATTCATTCGATGAATGAAAGCATGAATAATATTAACAGCAGCTCTGGAGAGGTCACAAATATTATTGAGATAATAAACAGCATTTCAGAGCAGATTAACCTGTTGTCATTGAATGCGGCAATTGAAGCCGCAAGAGCAGGAGAAGCTGGACGAGGTTTTGCGGTTGTCGCAGATGAAATATCAAAATTAGCAGATCAAACAGCTTCAAGTATTAAAGATATTGACTCACTTATTAAGGTTAATAATAGTGAAATAAGCAATGGCATGGCAGATGTTAAAAATACAGTTGAAATAATAAGTAAAATAATTACTGGAGTGAATTCAATATCTGTAATGATGACAGAAATTTTTGCTTTTATGAAGAATCAGACAGAAACTAATAAAATTGTTAACAATGAAGCTGGTAAAGTTATGACAGGTTCAGATGAGATAAAGAGAGCCACAAAGGAGCAAAAAATTGCTATTGATGATATTATAAACTCTATATCAAATATTAATACATTAACACAGTCAAATACTGAAGGCTCAATGGATATGCTGGAAAATGCAGAAAATTCAAAAAAAATTGTTGAATCCCTGAAGGAAAATGTTGGTTTTTTTAAAGTTTAGCGCCGTATGCTCAATACTGCATTCCTAAGAAATGAGGTAAATAATTATTAAGCATAATCATGAAGTATTGTTTTTATTCTTCAATAATGATTCCCTTCCTTCTAAATAATGATCTGAATTGATTCTAAATCCTAAATAAATGAAAAGAATTGTTGACTAACAAGATGATGATTGTAAAATTTGAAGCAATAATACTAATAAAGTAACTATTCTGAAAATTATTTTTTATATGGTTCATGTATATTATATAAATTTCATTCATACATTTTTAAATTATAATAAAGTAGATTTTGGGATAATATTTTGATAATAATAGGAAAGAAAATGTTTAATTATTTTGATAGGAAAGTATATTCTCAGAATGAGAAGGATTATAATGGGTTTTTATCTCAATACAAAAAGCTAAAAATATATCTTATAAAACCAAGCAAATATGATCAAGATGGATATCCTATTCGCTATTTAAGGGGAGTATTCCCTAGCAATTCACTTATCTGCTTAAAAAGTCTTACTCAAGATGTAATAGATAAAAGGATACTTGGCAATGTGAAGATATCTACAGAGATAATAGACGAAAGTGTTCAAAAGATTTCTTTTTCTCGTATTACAAGGGATGCTGCCAAGAAGGATACAAAAATTCTTGTATGCCTGGTAGGAGTTCAGACTAATCAGTTCCCCAGAGCGAGCGATCTGGCATCTTCCTTTAGAATTGCTGGGGTAGATGTAATAATTGGAGGCTTTCATGTTAGTGGAGCTAAAAAATATTCCGGTGAAATCCCTTCTGAAATACAGAAGATTATTGATTTAGGAGTTATTGTAGTTAAAGGGGAGGTCGATGAACACTGGGGTGATATTTTAAGGGATATATTAATGGAAAGGAGGCGTCCGGTCTACGATTTTATGAATGAAAGACCTGATATTTATGATGCGCCATTACCGGAAGTGGATAGAAAATATCTGAAAAGGTTTGCTATATCCAAAAGCCGCACTATCGATTGCGGGCGTGGTTGTCCATTCGATTGTAGCTTCTGTACTGTAATCAATGTGCAGGGGAGGAAGATGCGTTATAGAGATCCAGGGATTATTGTTGATAATATCAGGAAAAATTATAATATTCATGGTATTGATTACTATTTTTTTACTGATGATAATTTTTCTAGACATAAACATTGGGAAGAAATTTTTGATGGACTGATTGCCTTAAAAGAGAATGAAGGTATTAAGATAAATTTTATTATGCAGGTTGATACAATGGCATACCGAATCAGTCGTTTTGTAAAAAAGGCTAGGGAAGCAGGTTGTAATCAGGTGTTTATCGGTATGGAGAGTCTGAATGAGAAAAATCTGTCTTCTGCAGGGAAGACTCATAATAATGTTCATGATTATAAAGAGATGATTTCTGTCTGGAGGGATTATGCTATATCTACCCATGTTGCGTATATCATAGGTTTCCCTTACGATACATACCTATCGGTTAGAGATGATATCCAATGTCTAAAAACAGACGTTCAACCTGATCAGGCTTCATTCTTTATGCTTTGTCCGCTCCCTGGATCTGAAGATCATATGCAGATGCAGAAAAGATGTGAGTATATGGAAGAAGACCTGAATTTGTATGATTCTTTTTCAGCAACAACAAATCATCCCTTGATGGACCGTGAAGAATGGACAATGGCGTATAGGGATGCCTGGAATTCATTTTATGATTTCAAGAATATGAAGGCAATTCTTAACAGAGCTCATCCTGAGGTATACTGGAATCTTATGAAGAATTTTTTTTGGTATAAGAGTTCTGTTTTCATTGAAAATATTCATCCAATGCTATCAGGATTTATACGAGTTAAGGACCGTTCTAACAGACGTTCCGGTTATCCAAGTGAAGGCTGGTGGAAACATTTTAGTAAAAGATATAGTGAAACTAAGGTAATGCTTAAGAAATCGCTTAGTTTAATATTGGAGATGGAGGAGTTGTGGCTTCAGACAAGAGGCAGGGTTGAATTTGAGACAAGACTTATTAGGGATGTACGAAATATCAAAGATGGAATTTATAAAAATATCCCTGATGTATCGCAGATTTATCATAATGTTGTGAAGGGATCTTACCAGAAGACAGGGAATTTCTACAAAAGAGCAAAGGTCGGATTGTATCATAAGGCGGTGGATGAAATTCCATTGCAGTTAAAGAACATCTGGGAGGACATGTATTCCACTAAAAGCAAATTTAGTAGAATAAATCATCTATTTTCTTATATGCATCAATCAAGGGATGATCTAAATATTTTTTGGAAAGAAACAATAAATTTCTGGCAAAATAAAAAATTGTGGAAAATCGATCCAGGCAAGGTTGTATTTAATTTTGCTAAGGATATAAGCTTGTCTACTATGTTTGTTCATGAATTGATTACTGCTCATAATAGAATATTATTAACATTAGATTAAATTACAGTAATATAAGTTTGATACAATATATATTTTTACTCTGTTAGATTTCAATTGATAAGGTGTAAATTGGTCTAGTAAAGTTAGAAACGCTATATTATTTATATATCATTTTTAGAGAAGATATGCTCAATATCTTCTTTGTAATTTAATAGAATAAGAATTTGCATTATTTCGTTTTATACAGTTTTAAGATAAATAATATGAAAGAAAAGGAGATAAGGGTGATAATAGAGAAAGGGAGATGGAAATATTCAATTAACGGCAAAATGAGACATGGAGGAATTATTTTATAAATATCCTTATCACCTTTGTTTTAGCTCTTTAAAACCCGCCCGAAGGGCGCTAAATATAAATAATCTATAAAATTATTGTAAAATAAAAAAACAATTGACAACAGGGTTAATTTTATAGCGAATTATATAAAAATTTCAGTAATTACAATATTTTTTGATATTTTGTTGTTCAATAGTCAATAGAAGAATGAAGACAAATTTAGAAAAAAAGATGATTTTTGATAGATTTCAAATTTAACTTCAATATTCAGATAATTATATCTTCAATCAAATAGATATAATGATTTGTATTTTTTCTTAATTTTGTAAATTAATATTATGAGTTGTTATTATAAATCGTATTTCAATATGGGGGGTAGGACTTCATGCAAGAGATAATTAAAAAGGCTGTTGAACGAGGACAGAAAGCACTTTCTGAGTATGATTCAAAAAGAGTAATTGAAAAAGCAGGTGTTCCGATTACAAAGGAAGAGCTTGCATCCTCAAAAGATGAGGCAGTAGAACAATCAAAAAAGATCGGTTATCCTGTTGTTCTTAAGGGATGTTCAGATACATTAATGCATAAGACTGAGTCAGGAATGGTAAAATTGGGTTTAAACAATGATGTGGATGTTGCTAATGCCTATGAAGAGATAATGGGAAAAGGCATAAAACTTGATGGTGTATTAGTTCAAGAAATGATTCAGGGGCAAAGGGAATTTGTAATAGGCTTAACAAGGGATCCTCAATTCGGTCCTTGTGTAATGTTCGGCCTTGGCGGTATTTTTACAGAGGTGTTAAAGGATGTTAGCTTTCGAATAGCGCCCATTACTGAGTTTGACGCTAGTGAAATGATAGAAGAGATTAAGACAAAAAAACTTCTTGATGAGTTTAGGGGAAGTCCTGCAGTAGATCGGTCTGTTCTAATCAAGGCGCTGATTGGAATTGGCAATCTGGGTGTAGAGTATGATGATATTGCTGAAATAGATATTAATCCTCTTATCATTGCAGGTGACAAACCTGTGGCTGTAGACTCGCTTGTTGTTCTAAAGAATTAAATAAGTATATACTGATTTTATAGAATCCGTTTAAACGATCAGAACGTAGAGTTATAAATTAAAATCTTCAATATATTAGAAAAAATCGTAATAAGATTCCAGAATAGTCAAATATTCGAGTCGTACCTGATGAATAGTATTCTATCCTATCTATCCTTTGTACCTTTGCGTTAAATAAAATGTCTCATTTATCGCTGTCTCTGAAATCAGTTTGAGCTTACAGAATAAGGTATTAAGATCATAAAAGTAAGTTGTTCGAATAATATCTAATAGTATTGGAATTTTGGTTGATTTTTTCTGAAGTATAATGAGCGAATAGCAGGATATAGCATGCGTATACGTTTAATTTATTACTATTGCATCTATTTGACAATATATGCTAGAACAGGAATAACAGGGGTTTATAGCTGTTGCCCCTGTATCGATTTTTAATTCCCATTTGACTCCTTGAATCATCTATTTTGAAGCAGCTTAACATGTTTTTTTTAATTCTTCTATAGCATTTCTCCTTTCGACATCAACGCTCTAAGTCTTGTTTCCAGGTAGTGATAAATATTTTTTACATCTGTATTCTCATTACATCTTCTGCTTTGATAATCATTTTTTCATTTTTCCGTGAAACTATATCTTGCATATTATTATAGTATCAAACATCTTTATTTTAATATTACATACAAATTTATTGACAAGAATTAGTGTCTAAACATAATTCGGAAAGCTTAAATTTGTTTGGCAGCAGATTTATACTGATACCGTTTTACAGTATTGTAATTTGTAAATTATATGTGCATTATTTAGGTATTACTCAGCAAAATGACAGGTGATTTCCGTTAATGGGGGAATTACAGCGCTTCCTCAGATATTTGAAGAGAACTTACGCAATTTTACAATATTTAATGCAAAAAATTGTCGTAGGTTCAATCTGATTTCAGAAGGAACGATGGAAGTGATGGTAGAAAATCTGTCAGCGCAATATAAATTCGATTGTTAAAATTTTTAGCCACTTATGAATACAGATTGTCACTTACTGTTCGTGCTGCTTGACTGCATAAAAATAATATCATAATTCTATAGGGAAAGTCAGTGTTCTATCCGTATAAATCCGAGGCAAAAAACACACTATTTAATTTCGGGAAACAGTTTGAGCTTAAAAATTATTTATGAATGGTTAATTTTTTGAGGTAGGTCTATGTTAGATATAAAGAATGAAGATTTAGAACTTATAGCCAATACTATAAGAGTATTATCAATGGATGCAATTCAGAAAGCAAATTCAGGTCATCCGGGTATGCCTATGGGTTGCGCTGATATTGCTGCGGTTTTATGTGCCAAGATTTTAAATTATGATCCTTTTGATATGGAATGGATAAATCGTGATAGATTTGTGCTCTCAGCAGGGCATGCATCTATGTTGTTGTACTCTATTCTTCATCTTTCAGGGTTTGATGTGTCACTGGATGACATAAAAAATTTCCGTCAGTATGGAAGTAAAACACCAGGACATCCTGAGTATGGGCATACACCAGTAGTTGCCTCCACACCTGGTGTATGCCCATACTCAGGATGTCCTGGTGTTT
>JAXHTB010000200.1:0-7085 GCA_034190185.1 Spirochaetota bacterium
TGCTTACGAATGTATGAATGAAAAAATTCTTGCTAAAAGTGAAGAAAGAAAGAATATTCTAAGAAAAATTAAGGAACTTGAAGGATAAATATTGATCAGACTATTCTATTGCTTTTTAATTGTTAATCAAATAGTACTTCTGTCACAGTGGCAAAATGTATATGCTGCTAATAGAAAAGAAATAGCTGTTGTAAAGAGCCAATTTGACAGGATTGAAAAGGTTTTGAAAAGATTTCGCATCCCTTATTCTATGATTCAATGCCGCGACCTTGAGGAGGGGGAGACCTATAAAAATTACAGGGCAATTTTTTTTCCGTGCGGAATAGATAACCCAATTGAAACTAATGTGAATATTCTCTCAAGGGGAACCAGCCTTCAGGCTGTTATACTAAAAAAAGATTTTTCAGAGATCAACAAGGAGAAGATATATACTAATATTAAGTCTTACATAAAGGGCGGTGGAGCAGGGTATTTTTCAGGGTATTCTTATGAGTTTTTGCAGGGAGCCTTTAATGTCTTTAAATTTCATGATAATTTTCCGAACATGGGTATACCTGGTAAGATTACTGCTTTTTTAAAAAAGGATCTTCTTTGCTATAAAAGAAAGATAAGAGCAAACTTGTTTATGTCTCATTCTGGATGGATAGCCATTGAATCTGTTAAGGAAGCAGATGTTCTTGCTGAAGGTCTTTATAAAACTTCCAGGGGAGAAAAATTCGGTCCATTAATATCAATTTTTAAAAGAGGAGACGGTGAAGCCTTATATACTAGCTATCATAATTGTGGGCATAATATGGAATTATTAAGGTATATAATCTTCAGGATTTCTTATAAGTATCTACTTGACAGAATAGTGCATAAGGCCTGGAAATGGGAACAGAAACCAGATACTGCTATAGTTGATTCAATTCAAAAATGGGAAAAGATCAGGAGTTATTATTTACATCTTGCAACTGGTGAAAATACTATATATATAACATCAGATATGGGCCTCTTTCAGGTAGATATTTATGATATGAATGAAAATCTTATTCTTTCGAGAGATTCATCAGAAAGAGATTTTCATATAAATATTGATGTCGAGTTCGATAGCTCCTATTTATTGAGGTTGTATCCCTCCAGTCCAAGAGAAAAGGGAGCTTATGCAATCCTCTCAGCAGAAGGTTTACGCATTCTGCCGCATTTTAATAAGGGACTGTTAGTTTTTACTATTGTGATAATAATTTTGATAATAATCTGGATAAGTAGAATGATTGGTCCCAGGAAATATGCAGGAAGAGCAAGGAAATTGTAAAAAACTATTGTAAGTATATAATGCAGTTTTAAGCTGTTAATAATTCAAATTACTCATTGTAATAGGAAAATATGATATGGGCAGAGTAATATCGATTTCGAATCAGAAGGGAGGGGTTGGTAAAACAACGTCAGCAATAAATATATCCGCATTTCTCGCTGAAAAAGGACAGAGGGTGCTGATTATTGATATCGATCCGCAGGCAAATGCTGGTTTTGGACTTGGAATAAATCCTGAAAATGTTAACACTACTATTTATGAGGTATTAATAGGACAAACGCCAATAAAAAATGCTATTGTTAAAACTGAAGTTGAGAGTCTGTATATTATTCCCTCGAATATTCATCTTTCAGGAGCTCAGGTTGAACTATTAAATGTTAATGATCGTGAATTTATCCTAAAGAATGCATTAAAAGAGATAAAGAATAGTTTTGACTTTATCTTTATAGATTGTCCTCCCTCTCTTGGCATCCTTACATTGAACAGCCTTGTAGCAGCAGATACTGTTATTATACCCCTGCAATGTGAATACTACGCTCTTGAAGGATTAAGCCAATTGCTAAAAGTTATAGCGATGGTTCAAAAAAGTCTGAACAAAAAACTTAAGATTGAGGGGGTTATACTCACGATGTACGATCCGCGAACAAATCTTTCCCAACAGATCGTATCTGATGTTAGAGAGTATTTTAAAGACAAGACGCTAAAGACAATTGTCTCAAGGAATGTTAAACTTGCAGAGGCGCCTTCATTCGGAAAACCTATAGGTCTATACGACAGAGATTGTTCCGGCAGTGAAAGCTACATCAGACTAGCTGAAGAGGTGCTGAATAATGGCTAAAAAAGCGTTAGGGAAGGGATTAAGTGCAATAATCTCAGATCCTAGCCCGTCAACGGTTGATGATTTGGAAGATGTCGTAATTAGCAACAAAGACAGGATTGTTGAGGTTCCTGTTGATAAAATAAAACCAAATCCGGATCAACCTAGAAATAGGTTTCATGAAGAGGAGATCAAGGGCCTTGCAGAATCTATTAGATCTGTCGGGATTATCCAGCCGATTATCCTAAGGAAGAATGAAGATGATTATATATTAGTTGCAGGAGAAAGAAGGCTTAGAGCTGCTAAGGTAGCTGGATTACAGAGTATTAAATCGATAATCGTTGAAGCTAATGAAGAGGAAAATCTTACAATAGCTCTTATTGAAAATCTTCAGCGCAGCGATCTCGATCCTATTGAGGAGGCAAGGGCTTATAAAGCGCTTGTTAACAGATTTAACCTTAAACAGCAGGACATTGCTCAGAGAGTCGGCAAGGAAAGGGCTACTGTGGCAAATATGATCAGACTGTTAAATCTACCGGATATTATTCAAGAGGCAATATCAGAAGGGAAAATAAGTATAGGGCACTCAAAGGCGTTGCTGTCTGCTCCTGCTAACAAACAGATTGAATTGTATAATCAGATAATCGATAAAAAACTATCAGTTAGAGAACTCGAAAGGATTGTGGAGAATGGGAAAAATAGTAAGGATACTTCCGAAAAAAAATTTTTATTAAAGGATCCTCACATTAAAAAGATGGAGGAAAAACTTATTTCGATATTTGGCGTTAAGGTCGAGATAAAACACTCAGACAATGGCGGAAAAATTGAAATAAATTACTATTCACTTGACGATTTTGATAGAATTATGGAAATAATCGAAAGCTAAACTTTCCTTATAACTGAGTCATTAAATACATAATACTGCTGGCCTTTTCACGTGGCATTAGCGAAATTAGATACGATGTTATACTGACCGTCCCTACCTCTTCCGCATTTATGTCGATCTGCCTTAAGACGTCGATTAAAAGCGCGTCATCCCACTTTATCATAATCTCTACAGCCTCCTCAGGTCTCATACTAGATACCTTATTAGCAAGGTCAATTACATTCTTTTTATAACCGGAACGACTTTTTATTTCATTATCCAGTTTCTTCCTTTCTAGTTGCAAACCCTTTCTTATCGCTTCAAGTTCTTCCTTTTCTTTTTCAAGTTCTTTTTCCTTTTCTATAATTAAGGCTTCTCTCTTGTCAAGGTTTTCGATCCTTTCGATCAATTTCTGTTTCTCCTTTTCAAATTCCTCCAGCGCTATTAAGGAGGGTTCATCATCTTTAGCATCCAATACTAAAGGGATCTCCTTTTTATAAAAGTTTTTGATTATTTTGCTTAAGTTTATAATTCCTATATGATCAAGCCAGAGGAATCCAGCCGCAATTATAAATAAGAGAATAATCACAAGAAATAAGGCATTAATCTTGCCGCCTGGTTGTCTCATCTAATTTATCCTCCCTGTTTTTTCTCTTTTATTTTGCATTTTTTAGATATGAGTTTATTACTTTTTCTATATATTGTTTTGTTTCTTTATATGGAGGTATGCCATTATTCTTAGTAACAGCCTTTTCACCTGCATTATACGCTGCTAGTGCCATCTTGTAATCCCCATCATATTTTTCAAGTAGTCGTTTTAATATAGAGACCCCCCCTTTTAGATTTTCCTGTATATCAAAGGGATTAGTTATTCCTAAGGCCCTTGCTGTTGCAGGCATTAACTGCATTAATCCCATAGCTCCCTTTTTTGAGACTGCATTAGGATTATAATTAGATTCAGTTTTGATTACAGCTTTAACAAGTGATGACGGTACATTATTTATCCTGGCAAAATCCTCTGCTAAACTTTTAATTTCAGGAATTGAATATTTTTTAGAATCCTTAGTTTCTATATTTTTCTGATTAGGAAGCTGCTTTACTGTATTAGATAAAGTTTCCTGAAAGCTTTGGTTTTTCGGTATTTTGTTATGTCTCATTAAACCGAATCTCGTTTTAATCTCATTTATCCTTTCAATTACAGTAGATATTCCATCCATAATTTAATTATTCCTTATAATATTGTTATATACATACAATGTTGCTTTTAGAGCGATACTTTATCTACAGATTAACTTCTTAAATCAATTTTTGTAAATATTATTCCAAGACACTTAGGTCTATCTTACTTCTCATGAATATTTTTTGATTTGTTTCATCGTTTTCCTTGGCAATCTCTCGATTGTATTCTTCAAGGTGCTCTTTCCATTTTTTTGCTTTCAATCTTTCAACAATTTTAACGTTTCTTGAAGCTTCTATCAATCTCTCTCTTACTTCGTTGATTTCAGGCTCCATGTTGGTGATTTCTTCATCGGAATGCAATTTAATCCTTTCAACAAAATCGACAAATCTGGCATAATTTGATGCTTCATTGTATGAACATTCACTAGTAATTAGCTTTTTCCTGATCGATTCCTGTTCTTTGATCATCCTGTTCTGATACTCTTCCTTCCTTAACCTTTCAGCATTCTGAATGCTGACAAGCTTTGCAAGCTCTGCCTGCACACCTTTTTCTTCGGTCTTTCGGATATTCAAAAGCTTTTGAAGTCTAAACTCAAACCTCTTCACTTTATTCTGCTCCTTTTGTATAGTTTCTGTGGGTGTTCGTCATTATATATGTAAAACACCTATATGTTTAACTTCATAATTGTATGTAAATTTCCAGTTATTGTTATGATGCCTCAGGGATATATAATATCAGCGTCTTATCTGATTAATTAAGGGCGATTGTTGAGCGTGAAGTGTATGCGCAGCTTCCGATTCCTTAGCGACAAATAGGTTTTGCAACTGTTCTATTATTTCATTATAAGTGGCTTTTTCGTATATCCCTTGACGAAGGAAAGAATTCATCTCACCTATCATATCAATTGCCTTATCAACAGTAGGGATTGATCCTTTTGAATAAGCGCCAAGGCTGATAAGGTCTTCCGCATCCCTGTAAGCCGCAAGGAGTTCTCTGAAAAGATTAGCCGAATTGTCATGATCTGGTTCTACAACATCTTTCATACATCTGGATAAGGAGGAAAGAACATCAATTGCAGGATAATGGCCCTTATTTGCAAGATTCCTATCCAGTACTATATGTCCATCAAGGATACCTCTTACAGCATCAGCAATGGGCTCATTCATATCATCAGCTTCTACTAGAATGGCATAAAATCCAGTAATGCTTCCTCCTTGTTCATCTGTACCTGCCCGCTCCAGCAGCCGCGGTAGAGTAGAAAAAACAGATGGCGGATAACCTCTAGTTGCAGAGGGCTCTCCTGCTGCAAGACCCACCTCTCTCTGTGCCAGAGAGAATCTGGTAACCGAATCCATAAGCAGATTTACATCCAATCCCTGATCTCTGAAATACTCAGCAACTGCATGGGCCAAGAAAGCGCCACGTATCCTCATCATAGGAGGCTCGTCAGATGTAGCCACTACTACAATTGATTTTTTCAGTCCCTCCGGTCCCAACTCCTTCTCAATAAAATTTCTAACCTCTCTTCCCCTTTCTCCGATGAGGGCGATAACATTAACATCAGCGACTGTATTTCTAGCTATCATACCAAGGAGAATCGACTTGCCAACACCGGAGCCTGAAAAAATGCCTATACGCTGTCCCTTTCCAACTGTAATAAGTCCATCTATAGCTCTTATGCCGACTGATAAGGGTTTATCTATAAAGCCTCTTCTCATTGGATTTATTGTGTCAACAACTGCAGGATATTTTGTCTTTGTTATTATCTCTCCCTTGCCGTCAAGAGGTTTGCCGATGCCATTTATTACCCTGCCAAGCAGCTCATTGCCGACAGGAACCATTAAGGAAGAACCCATTGCGGTAACTTCTGCTCCTGATATAACTCCTTGTGTGTCGCCAATAGGCATAAGAATTATTTTATTCTTATTAAAGCCGACAACCTCTGCAAACAGAAATTTATTATCCTCAAGTCTTATCTTGCATAATTCTCCCTGATGCACAACTGGTCCATTAGACTCAATTGTTAAACCTACGATCCTTTCTACTCTTCCTGTAAACTTGATAATTTCAGCATCATCAATGATATCTTTATATTTTGATAGAACATCGATACTTTCGTAAGGAAGAATTTTTATCATGGATTAACCCTGTACCCTAAATTATTTTATGAATTAAATTGTGAGACCTTTAATAATATTATGAGCTTACACTTCTGATAGACTCCTCAATAGCATCTAGTTGAGTAGAAATTCTGGCATCAATAGCTCCTACGTCAGTTTCAATAATACATCCGCCTCTATCTACCCTAGTGTCTTCATAAATGTTTACTTTTTTAAGGGATTCCATTATCTTTATCAATTCATCTTTATGAGCTGTAGTCATATCGAGATCAGCGAAATTTACCCTGATATCGATCCTGTCTCTATCTTTTATCCTTAATATCGCTTCTTTTATATTATTGATAACGACTTCTCTTCTCTCAACGATCTCGTCTTTTATTATCTTTCTTGCGATCATGAGTATCATTTCAGTCATAAGATTCTCTGATGATCTAATGATATTATCTCTAATATCAACAGCAGTTGCGACAATAGTTCCCAATCTGTCAATGAGTCTCATTACCTCAGCTTGTCCTTCTTTATATCCCTCTTCTCGGCCAGCCTCATATCCCTTTTTATATGCTTCGTGCTCAATCTCAGATACCTTTAATTCAGCCTCCTTTATCATCTTCTCAGCTTCGTATTTGCCTCTTTCAATCTCCTGTTCCGACTCAATTTTTAATTTTTCTTTTTCTTCTTTTATTTGTTCTCTTGCTTCTTGCAGCTCTTTAAAGGCATTGGACTTACCTTCTTCTTCTATTTTTTTTGCATCAGCTTTTGCATTCTCGAGCATGGTTTTGACCTCTTGTTCCATTTCTCGTCTGTATTGC